>NZ_JBALNY010000047.1:0-8918 GCF_036962145.1 Bacillus sp. JJ1764
AAACGCCCACGAACCGCTTGCATCTAGGGTGGAAATCAACAGACAAGTTTAACCGAGTCTTCTTTAAAAAAAATACGTGGAAAGGGTGAACAGAAAATGGATGTCATTAAGGTGGCGATACTAGGTTTTGGAACGGTAGGGGAAGGGGTATATCGGACAATTCAAACACATGGGGATGAGTTGCAGGCTACATTGGGAAAACGCGTGGAAGTTGCTTCCATACTCGTCCGCAATAAACAGAAGTCAAGGGATATTAAAGAAGAGGTTCTGGTAACGACAGACTTTGAAGAAATCCTGCAGCTTCCGCAGTTAGATATTGTGTTTGAAGCAATCGTTGAAAAGGAACCGACTTTCACTTATTTAAAACAAGCCATTCAAAAGGGCTGCCACATCATTACAGCCAATAAAGAAATGTTTGCCCACCACGGAGAAGAGCTGTTGAAATTAGCAGAGGAACATCACGTATCAGTTGGATTTGAAGCTACAGTGGCCGGTGGGATACCGGTGATTCAAACACTGGGTCAGTTATTAAAGATTAATCGTGTACAGTATATTCAGGGCATATTAAATGGTACATCCAATTTTATCTTAACGGAAATGCGTGAGAAAAAGCTGTCCTTCCAAGAGGCACTGACTCAAGCACAAGAAAATGGTTATGCAGAAGCAGACCCTACCAATGATGTCGAAGGCTTCGATGCCTTCTATAAAAGCATGATTCTTAGCAGAATTGCATTTGGCGAGCAGCCGAATTGGCAGGAAGTGGAACGGGAAGGGATTACTTCGATTACGAGTGAGTTAATTGAAACAGCTGAACTTGCAGGATTAAGGTTTAAACATGTTGCCAGCATTCATAAGGCGGGAGATAATCTAACTGCTATTGTAAAACCAGTTGTTGTTGGTAAAGAACATCCTTTTTACCATGTGGAAGGGGTGGAAAATGCAGTTAATGTCCATTCGGATATCGTCGGCAGGATTACATTGCAGGGCCCTGGAGCTGGAATGTTTCCTACCGCCAGTGCCATGATTGAGGATTTAGTATATGTTTGTCAAACGAACTCATCTGGACCTCGACCTGAAAAATCTGGCACTGCCACCATTTCAGATAAAAATAATGAAACGAAACAACAGTGGTTGATTCATGGTCATGTGAAAAATTATATCCACCCTTCGATTACATGGTTAGAGCAAATTAACGAGACAACTTTTATAGTTGAAGCTACAAAACGTGATGTCGATCAGTTGAATCAACAGGAACGATCCCTACGTTATTTCACCATTCTTGGAGAATATGAGCCAATAAAAAAACCAGCAAAAGTCTTATAAGCAGGAGCACCGAAATAGAAAAGGTGCTCCTGCTTAATTATCCAGACGCTTATCCACAGCGGTGAGTCCTGCGTGAAGAGTATTCCACAGGATTATCCACATTATCCACAAAATGTAGGTTCGGGTTCAGTGTTTAATTATTCACAAATTAAAATTCCTCGATAATCAGGATTGACAATACATTTCGACCAATATCCACATTATCAACATTATCCACAATTTTGATTGATAACAGGAAGGTTATTTAGTTCACAGTGTATTCATATTTACACTATAAATATGTTAAGAAACTGTGAAAGTCGTTGTCTTTTTAGTAGCTGCAGAGTATATTAAAAGTGTAGAGGAGATAGTGAAAGCAATCACAAACTCCACTACAGTCGACAGCTAGCTGAATACTTCCTATCATTTGATTTACAAAAATTGGGTATGGACTCAAAAGTTAATAGGAGATGAATGTGATGAGATGGTATAAAACCCCTATCGCAGCAGTTGTTTGGACAGTGTTAAGGATTTGGCTTGGATTCCAATGGATCGAGGCTGGTTATCATAAACTAGTAGGTGGATTTGATGCAGGAGGCTTCTTAAAAGGGGCACTAGCAAATGCAACAGGTGAACACCCAGCCGTTCAAGCTTGGTATGCTGACTTCTTACAAAGCTTTGCCATTCCAAATGTGCATATCTTCAACGTATTAATTCCATGGGGTGAGTTACTTGTAGGTATTGGCTTAGTCGTAGGTTTGGCAACTATTCCAGCTTTAATCGCAGGTGCATTCATGAACTTAAACTTTATGTTAGCCGGAACAACTAGCACTAATCCTATTCTTTATACAGCAGCCATGATTCTATTATTCGCAGGCGCAGGAGCTTATTACTTCGGTCTTGACCGATTCGCCGTACCATATGTTAAAAATGTATTAAAAAAGGAACCAGTAAAAAATGGTAACACACACTAACGGTTTTACCAGGTTCTAAACTACCTCCCCCTTGGAACCTGTTGAAATAACATTCATTCCCCCTTATAAATAATTGGAAAGAAGCAGGGCGTGCCTGCTTCTATTTTTTTACTTTCGACCGCGATTTTGAACACGTTGGTTAGCTGCATTAGCCCGAGCAAGTGCTTCTAGATCTGCTCCATCAGCCATTTCTTTTGAAAATTCTACGTCATTGCCGTCAGATTTCATGTTTTTTGGCACCTGTGGAAGTGATGCTTTGTTTTTATCGCGAGTTTTATGTCCATGTGCACGACCCATTATAAAAACCCCTTTCAATTGTAAGCAGTGGTAGGAGCATCATCAGCTCCCTTTACTAGCTTTTACAAAAGCGAAGGGGGTCATTAATGGAAAAAAATTTAATGCTTATAATTTAGTTTTCCGGTCAGTAAATCCTCCAGCCTTATCAGCCATTTTAAATTCACGTTGATACAGAACTTCCTGTGTGCTTGATAAAGTATACTTGAAGCGATTTTTATCCTTTTTCTTATCTCCCATTTTTCTCATTCCTTTCAAACTTAACTGTAGTTTTATGTAAAAGTGGTACAATTTGTACCCACTTCCATTTTTACCTTTAAAGGGGGGATTGATACGGATTTTTTAAATATATTTTTCAAATCAAGTTATGGTAAAGTAGGGGAGAGGTGAAGAAAATGGCCATTATAACAAAAATCACCACGCAAAAAAACAACGCTGATCGGTTTAATATTTTTATGGACAAGGGGAAAGGCGAGGAATTTGCCTTTAGTGTCGATAGTGATGTTTTAATAAAATTTCAGCTAAAAAAAGGCATGGAACTTGATGAGTTTTCACTTTTAGAGATTCAATATCAAGATGACATACGTAAAGCATATAATCTAGCTGTTCATTTTTTGGCTAGAAGAATCAGATCGGAAAAAGAAATCAAGGACTATCTTTTGAAAAAAGAAATGGAAGAACCCGTAATTAATGAAGTCTTACATAAATTAACCGAGCAAAAATACATTAATGATGAAGAATACGCCTTTGCGTATGTTAGAACACAGGCTAATACAACGGATAAAGGCCCTGGGGTCATTAGGCAGGAGCTGAAGGAAAAAGGAATTGCTGAAAAGATCTGTTCGTTGGCTTTAGAGGAATATTCTTTTGAACAGCAGATTGAAAAAGCAATGAAGCTCAGTCAAAAGTTTTTTAACAAAAATTCCAAGGATTCTTATAGAATTCAGAAACAAAAGTTTGAACAGATGCTGTTAAGAAAGGGTTATTCTTTTGAAGTCATCCAGTTGGCCTTGAGGGAAACGGAAGACTCGAATAAGGATGAAGAATTTGAAGCAATTAGGTATCAAGGAGAAAAAATCCAAAGAAAATATTCGGGGTATAGTGGATTTGAATACGAGCAAAAGGTCAAACAAGCCTTATACCGAAAAGGCTTTCCAATTGAACTTATTGAGCGGTATTTATCTGAAAGTAAAGAATCATGACAAAATTGTCATGATTTTTTACTTTCAATGATGATAGAATCCTGATCTATTTGATCGATAATGATTTCGGCAACCTCTTGTGCTGAACGGAATCGGGAGAAATCTTTTATATGGTCACTTCCTTCCCAGAAGGGGGTATTCATACCACCCATGTAAACCGCATTGATTTTAATGCCACTACCTTCTAATTCTTTTTGAAGGCTCTCTGTGAATCCTCGAATAGCAAATTTACTAGCCACGTATACACTTTCATTGACTTTGCCACGTAATCCGGCAGTCGAAATGATATTCATGATCTGCCCTTCCCCATTAGATTGCAAGATCGGCAAAATGGCCTTAGTTATGAAGATTGTACCGAGGATATTTGTCTCACACATTTCTAGGATTTGTGCTTCTGACATTTCAAGGAACGGACCAAAATGGCCGACGCCTGCATTATTCACCAATCCATATATTTGAAAGTTATTACTGATTTCTTCGATTTTTTTTGAAATCTCTTCAGGATTTCGAATATCTAATGGTAGGGTATCAGCTTTTCCACCAGCTTCTTCAATTTCCTTTTTAACCGACATTAATTTTTCAGCTGACCTCCCAGATAGTAAAATGTGATAACTCTTTTTGGAAAAAAGGAAAGCTAATTCTTTTCCTAATCCAGATCCTGCACCTGTGATCAATATGGTTTTCATTGAATTTACCTCCAACTCAATAGTTTTACCTTTATTATTTACAACATAATAACTATACTAAAATAAAAAGGAACATGGGAGGTAAAAAAATGGAGCAGGAGAAACGATACAGCCAAATGACTGAGTATGAATTAAGGCAAGAAATTTCAACACTCCAGGAGAAAGCAAGAAAAGCGGAACAACTAGGAATGGTAAATGAGTTTGCAGTGTTAGAAAGGAAGGTGCAAATGGCCCGTTCGTATCTAATGGACCCGACTGTGTTCCAACCAGGAGAAATTTATGAACTGGAAGGATCTCCTGGTGAATATTTTAAAATTGACTATATGAACGGTGTATTTGCTTGGGGGTACCGTCTGAAAGGAAACGGTGAAGAGGAAGCCCTGCCTATCGCGCTATTAAAGTGGTTAAAATAAACACAAACCAGAGGGCATCTCTGGTTTGTGTCTCCATATTTATTTCCATACATTAGGTGATTCGTCATCGCGTTGTCCGGAAGCTCTCATTCGTTCTTGAGGGTGGGTATTAATGGTGCCGTCTGCTCTTCTTGAAGCAAATTCGGCCTTTGCCCGCGGCTCGCCCTCAAGTTTGTTGTTATTTTGATTTGGGAAATTGCGTGCTTTATTTCTCATGGTATACCTCCATAGTAAAGGGAATGAGAAACATGAAAAGCAAAGATTTTTATGCAATGCTGATCACGTAATCATAGTATGAACTTATATATTTTCAGTTATGTTTATAAGAAATTGCCAAAGGGTGAGCATGTATGAATGACTATCATGAAAAATTAACAAAGTTATTATTGGATAAAAATGAATACCTATCCTATAATCAAGCGAGAACTTGGATTGAATTACTATGGGAGGATTTTGAAACATCTTATGCCAAAGCTGGACAAGGCTATATGGGAAGTGAAATGACCGAGCGGATTGTCAAACAGTGGATTGAAAATTATGGGGATAAGTTGCATGAATTTGCGGGCACTAATCCTAAATATGATATATATTTACAGCAATCTAAGCATACGTTGCATTAAAAAAAGCGGTGACCAAAGTCGCCGCTTTTAACTTGGGATGACTCCCAATTTTTTTCGCAGTTTTTTTTCGCTAAATACCCAGCCGGTGTAGGACGTGATTGGTTTTAACTGTTGATCTAACTGGACTACGGCAACAAAAGGATAGTGACCATTGCTGCGGTAACGTAAATCTATAAATCGTACTTCATAATAATCATCAAACTCATCCACTTCCCAGCGGTATACGGGTGAAAACGACAGGAATGCAGAGATGTTAGAATCTTTTTTAGCAGCTTCAATAACCGGAGTATTTGGAACGGGAACCCGTTTGAAACGATCTAAAATTTCAACCTTTCCATCGTTCCCACGGCCAACGAAAAATAATTCATTATTCATCGCTGCTATACGCCATTGATGGAATCTCATCGTCGGAGCGATTATAATTTCAGTTGCATCAGGTATGAGGGTCCTTACTTTAACCAGTACCCGCTTTTTCGCTGCATAGCGTAAGAAATAATAACCAATGATAATTCCGTACATAGTTAGGAAGGTTACTCCAGGGTTAGCCCCCGCAATCCATATAAATATCCCCACTACGTGAATTCCAAAAATGTACGGGTCAAATGTATTAATCACTCCAAGTGCAACCCATTTAGTCGAAAACGGTCTAAGCGCTTGAGTTCCATAGGCATTAAAAATATCAACAAAAACATGGATAAAAACAGCTGCAAAAGTCCAGGCCCACAAATGAAGTAAATTAGCATTGGTGAAAAATGGGTAAATAACCGCCAATAGTGCAATCGGCCATAATAAAACAGCTGGAATGGAGTGAGTAACTCCACGATGATTACGGATATAAATCGCGTTATTTCTTAGTTTTAAAACTGTGTCAATATCTGGAATTTGCGAACCTGCAATGGTTCCTATTAACACACTAGTCGCAGTAGCATGATCAGCTGCTACAACGGGGTCCAATGTTGCCAGGCCACCTAATGCAATGCCCATCACAACGTGAGTTCCTGTATCCACAAGGAAGCTCCTCCTTTAAATTATTTCTTGAAAAACACATCCAATTGAATTATCGTAAAACAAGACTGTCTTATTATACTATTCCCTTTTTATGTGTTGTTTACTAGCAGGAGGAAAATAGGTTATGTTCATTGAACTAAAAAATATCGAAAAAATCAACATATATGATTTCCAAAATGATTTAATTTCATGGTTCTACGCTGAACAGCGTAATCTTCCTTGGAGAAAGGATAGGGATCCTTATAAGGTTTGGGTCTCGGAGATTATGTTGCAGCAAACTAGAGTAGATACTGTTATTCCGTATTTTAATCGCTTTATTGAATGGTTTCCGACTATTGGTGATTTAGCCGATGCAGATGAGGAAAAAGTGCTGAAAGCCTGGGAAGGTTTGGGGTATTATTCCAGAGTGAGAAATCTGCAATCAGCTGTCAGAGAAGTGAAGGAAATATATAATGGTAAAGTTCCCAATACTCCTGAAGAAATTTCCCGTTTGAGGGGGGTAGGACCGTATACGGCTGGGGCTATTTTAAGCATTGCTTACGGAAAACCTGAACCGGCAGTAGATGGCAATGTGATGAGGGTTTTATCTAGGATCCTTTCCATTTGGGAGGATATAGCCAAGCCTTCAACTCGCAAGGTATTTGAAGCTGCAGTTAGAGAGCTGATTTCACACGAAGACCCATCCGCTTTTAATCAGGCATTAATGGAACTGGGAGCCCTTATTTGTACTCCTACTTTACCGTCCTGTTTGTTATGTCCTGTTCGTGATCATTGTCATGCCTTTGAAGAGGGTGTACAACAGGACCTTCCCATAAAGACGAAAAAAACAAAGACCCGCAGTGTGGAACTAGTAGCCGCTGTCTTGAAGGATCACAACGGGAAAATTTTAATTCATAAACGCCCCGCAAACGGATTGTTGGCTAACCTTTGGGAATTCCCTAATATAGAAATTGGGCATCCTATACAGTTTGAACGGGAAAGGCTAGAAGACTTAATTCATGAAACATTACAGTTACAGGTTCAGTTAGATAAATTAATCGGGCAAATTGAGCATGTTTTTTCTCATTTAATTTGGAATATAAAAGTGTATGCCGGTACAATCAATTCGGAAATAGAAGAGAATGAAGAATGGAAGTTGGTTTCGTTTGAGGAAATGGCGGAGTATGCCTTTCCAGTTCCATACCAAAAGACAATGAAGCTATATAAGGAGAATGGAACGCCGTTTTAGCGGCGTTCTTTTTACACTACGATTTCAAACCACCGCGGTGCTCAATTTCTTCGATGATTTGTCGGTGTATGGATTGTCCTTCGCTATTTAGGTAAGGGGTCATTTGCTGCAGAGCGTGATGGAAAAAGGTAAGTTCTTCATTATTCCAATCCGATTTTGCCATCATGGTAAGCTCAGTCATATCTCTTCCATTATACATATAGATTCACTCCTTTCTTTTCTATTTTGCCCTTATTCATTGTCTTCCCATCATGGAAAAGCTAAAATAAAACAATAAAGTTACAAAGATAGGATGGTAAAAGATTATGATTCAAAAAGTAGCACTAATTACCGGCAGTAGCAAAGGAATCGGTAAAGCGACGGCCGTCAGACTTGCAGAGGCAGGTTACGATATTGTTATCAATTATGCAAGATCCAAAAAGGGTGCATTGGAAACGGCTGAGCGGGTAGAAGCGTTAGGTCGAAAAGCCCTAGTAGTGAAAGCTAACGTTGGTGATGTAAGCAAAATCAAGGATATGTTTTTACAAATTGAACAGGAATTTGGACGATTAGATGTGTTTGTTAATAACGCGGCGTCAGGAGTACAACGGCCAGCAATGGAGCTCGAGGAGTCACATTGGGATTGGACTTTAAATATTAACAGTAAAGCATTATTGTTCTGTGCACAGGAAGCGGCAAAATTAATGGAAAAAAACGGCGGCGGTAAAATTGTCAGCATTAGTTCCCTTGGATCCATCCGCTATTTAGAAAATTATACGGCAGTAGGGGTATCAAAGGCGGCACTTGAGGCTTTAACCAGATATCTAGCTGTTGAGTTAGCTCCTAAAAATATTATTGTGAATGCTGTTTCTGGTGGAGCGGTTGACACAGAAGCATTAAAGCATTTTCCAAATCGTGAGGAGATGCTGCGGGAGGCAGCTGAAAAAACCCCTGCCGGAAAGATGGTTGAAATTGAGGATATTGTCAATTGTGTGATGTTCCTGATTTCCGATGATTCCAGTATGATCAGAGGACAAACGATTATTGTTGATGGAGGAATTTCATTACTCGTTTAAATTTTTTCGGATAATCTCCATAAAGATGGGAACATTAATCTTTGTGGAGGTGATAACAATGGCAAACTTCAATCAACAACCTAACAAAACTTCTGCTGGAACTAACATCCAGGAAGTGAGACAACAAAATGCTCAA
>NZ_JBALNY010000047.1:8954-26784 GCF_036962145.1 Bacillus sp. JJ1764
GCTGCAGGTTCTTTTGGATCTGAATTTGCGAGCGAAACAAATGCACAAGAAGTGAAACAACAAAACCAACAATCTCAAGCTCGTAAAAACCAAGGCTCATTTGGCCAAAGCTAATAAGTACTTACCTAAGAAGGCACTCTACTAACGTCTAGAGTGCCTTCTTTTTATTGAATCGACAAAAATTCTAATCTGTCAACATAAGTTGTCAAAGGGAAAAGAGGATTTCTAGAGAATACATAGTAAGTATCAAATTTAAGGCGGTGAGGGAAATGGATCAGTTTAACAGATTAGTTTCCGAACAAATGGCAACCATGGATAAATTGCTATACCTGCAAGCTGAACTGGAAAGATGTCAGGAAATTGAAGCAGAACTACTGGCTCTGCAAAAAGAAACAGACCTGGAGAGCATCCAAACCGATATACACCTCATGAAAAAGGAATTGAAGGAGATTCAATTGGTATTTGAAAAACAAACCGAAGAGGTTATTAATTCTTATCGGGCTACAAATTTGACCCCAACTTTATAAAAAAATACGCAATTTTTTACAAAGAGCCATGGGAAATATGGCTCTTTTGTTTTAAATTCTGCTCTCAACCGTTATAATAATAGAAAACAGGAATTAACTTTGTTGTCTTTTGTCGTCTTCTAGATGTGAATGATCAGACCAACAAAGCGTTCGGAAATGAAAGTAGGGGAGAAACTTGGGCGTACCCATCGAAGGTGAACCAATACAAATACATAGCTATAAACACAATGGGCACATCCATCGCGTCTGGGAAGAGACAACTGTTTTAAAAGGGTCACAGAACCTGGTCATTGGCGGCAATGATCGAACACTTGTAACAGAATCAGATGGCAGAACATGGATTACAAGAGAACCAGCAATTTGTTATTTTCATTCTCAATACTGGTTTAACGTGATTGGGATGATTCGTGAAGACGGGATCTATTATTATTGCAATATCAGTTCGCCATTTATTTTTGATGGCGAAGCACTAAAATACATTGATTATGATTTAGATATCAAGGTGTACCCAGATATGACCTTTAATTTGCTTGATGAAGATGAGTATGAGCGTCATCGCAGGGAAATGAATTATCCAGATGTCATAGATCAAATTTTAAAAAGAAATGTCGATAAGCTCATTCAATGGATTAGACAGCGAAGCGGTCCATTTGCCCCCGATTTTATTGATATTTGGTATGAACGTTATTTAACATACAGACGTTAAATGGAGTTTGTAAGAGAACGCCTGTTGAGAAATCAACAGGTTTTTATCTGTAGTCCTAATTAAAGGGGGAGCGGGTTTGAATAGTATTATCAGATACCTGCATTTTGTTAAACCATATAAATGGCAAATTATTGCTACCATTTTTATTGGAATCATTAAATTTTCGATTCCTCTCGTTATTCCAATGTTAATTAAATATGTGGTCGATGATATTGTGGGCAATACTCATTTGACCAATGATGTCAAAATTCACAAACTCCTGTTTATATTATCGGTGATGATCATTATTTTTGTCGTGTTAAGGCCCCCTGTTGAATATTACCGCCAATATTTTGCGCAATGGACGTCAAATAAAATTTTATTTGATTTGCGGGATTCGATGTATCAGCATATTCAAAAGCTAAGCTTTAAATATTATACGAATAACCGTGCCGGTGAAATAATTTCACGGGTTATTAACGATGTCGAGCAAACCAAAACCTTCGTTATGACCGGTTTAATGAATATTTGGCTCGATATTGCCACTATTATCATCGCAATCGTTCTTATGTTCTCTATGAGTGCTAAACTAACCATAATATCTGTTTTGATGTTTCCACTTTATGCTTTCTCCATTAAATACTTTTTTGGTCAATTACGAAACTTAACAAGAATGAGATCCCAAGCCCTTGCAGAGGTTCAAAGCTATTTGCACGAACGGGTGCAAGGCATGCCGGTCATCAAGAGTTTTGCCATTGAAGAATTTGAGCAAACCCAGTTTAACCGGCAAAATGCCAATTTTTTAGACAAGGCCTTGAAGCATACAAGCTGGAATGCTAAATCGTATTCGGTCGTAAATACGATCACGGATATTGCCCCGTTAATCGTAATCGGTTATTCTGCCTACCTTGTAATTCAAAACCAACTCTCATTAGGGACGATGGTGGCTTTCTTTGCTTACATTGATAAACTCTATAATCCTTTACGGAGATTGGTAAATTCCTCTACGACGGTAACCCAATCGTTTGCCTCAATGGATCGGGTATTTGAATTTTTAGACGAAAAGTACGATATCGTAGATGAACCGGATGCGTTGCTATGTGAGGAGGTAAAAGGGGATATATCCTTTGAGAACGTTTCTTTCTCCTATCATGACGACGAAGAATATGTGTTAAAAAACATTTGTCTGGATGTTAAGAAAGGCGAGACGATTGCTCTTGTTGGCATGAGCGGCGGAGGGAAATCTACGCTGGTCAGCCTAATTCCACGCTTCTATGATGTTAGTGAAGGTAGGATTACCCTTGATGGTACGGATATTCGCAAATTTAAGGTTCAAACGTTGCGGGATAAAATCGGAGTCGTATTTCAGGATAATATATTATTTAGTGAATCAGTCAAGGATAATATTCTATTGGGGAAACCATTTGCCACTGAAGAAGAGGTTTTTGCTGCAGCAAAAGCAGCAAATGCCCATGACTTTATCGAGCATTTAACTGAAGGATATGACACAAAGGTTGGAGAAAGAGGTGTCAAACTATCCGGTGGGCAGAAGCAGCGGATTGCGATCGCCAGGGTCTTTTTGAAGAACCCGCCAATCTTGATTCTGGATGAGGCCACCTCTGCCCTTGATCTAGAAAGTGAGCACTTAATTCAAGAGTCGCTGAACGAGCTGGCAAAGGATCGAACCACCTTTATCGTTGCCCATCGGTTATCAACGATTACGCATGCAGACAGAATTATTTTAATCGAACATGGAAAAATTGTAGAAATTGGCACACATGACGAGTTAATGAGAAAACAGGGAAATTATTATAAATTATTTCAAGTTCAACAACTCGAAAAAACAGAGGCCGAAGCAGATTCATAGCTGCTCCGGCCTTTTTGCCAATATAAAGTATATACTTTCCTATCAGGCATAATTGCAACTACGCCTCTGTCTTCGCCTAAAGGCTCGTCAATTGGTGAGTTTTCTAATAATCATTGTTCGTATCTTCAATTTGAACCTCATTATCGTGAAAGGCATGAAAGCTGGTAATGAGAATATCAAGATGCTCCACCTGTTCACTATAATCAATAATCGTTGCGACTATTTGCATGGTGTGGTAGAGATGCATGTTCGTATCATCAGTAGATTCCCTCTGATGTGCTAAAAAGAGCTGAAATAGTTGCTTATTATTAGCTTCAACATCATTTTCAGTCTCTGAATCCGGCGTCGGTACTTTCCCGATAAAGCGGAGCATGAGCTGCTCATGACGATAAATCAGGTAATCGAGATGCTCTTGGATGGCTTGTTTAAAATCCTCGGGCAGCTGAAGTAATTCATTTTCAAACCGATGAAGTCTTTTTAATGTATCAAGCCCTTTTTTAGCAGTGACATTCATTTGTCGATAAATCACCAGCTTGCGAGTTTTTTCCAAAAGGTTCTTTTTAAAATAACTTCGCTCTTCCTTATACATGGAAAAAAACTGTTCCATTGCTTTAATGTTGTTTTTTAACTTTTCAATATCTGTTTTAAGTTGTTGATGATCATAGTCATGGCGGGAGCTTAAACGAATCCATCTGATAATTTCTTCTGTGGTTCCGGCAATTTTATTATATAGCTTATTTTCATACTTTGGCGGCATAAACACGAGGTTAACAATGAAAGCCGAAAAAACACCGATCATGATCGTTGAAAAACGAATTCCTGCAAACTGAATAAAGTTACCGCTTGGAGTTTCCATAATGGAAATCAGTGTTACAAGCGAAAGTCCTATTGTATTCTCAAGCTTAAGTTTTAAATTTAACAGAATGACCATAATGGCAGCCATTCCAATGACGATAAAATGATTCCCCAGCAGCAGAACAAAAATAACGGCGAAAACAGCTCCAATAATATTCCCCTGTACCTGTTCAATAATTGTCAGATAGGAACGATAGATGGTTGGCTGAATCGCAAATATTGCAGCAATCGCCGCAAACACCGGAGAAGGTGAATGTAAAATTTGTGCTAAATATAGCGATAAAACAATAGCAATTCCCGTTTTTAAAATGCGGGCACCTAACTTCATTTGTTTTAGATTCCTCTCAAAAATAATAGTCTATTTCTGTAACTTCCCATATAAACAATATTGTACTATACATGGATTAAAACATTTAATCAAGAGAAAGTATATGATTTTCTTTACAATTTGTTGCTAAAAAGAATGGTAGTTATGCGAATTGTTATGGAATTTGATTTGGCGGGTTTGCTTTGGGGGACGATTCATAAAGCCTTTATGTGAATGAAAAAGGTGGACAGGTCGTTATGTGAGGTTCATAAAGATTGTATGGATAAAAAGAAGGGGGTGGAGGTCGTTAAGGGAGGTTCATAACGACTGTTTGAATTAGAAGAGAGGAGTTGCGGTCGTTATACGAGGTTCATTACAACTGTTTGGATGAGATGAAGGGGGAAGCGGTCGTTAAGTGAGGCTCATAACGACTGTTTGGATTAGAAGGAGAGGGAAATGGTTATGAAGTTTAATTGGCGACCACACTTAGGTTTGAAAGTTACTTTTTTAATTTCAGTGTAATAGAATGTTGCTAACGTTGAAAGTCAATAGGCCTTATAGTCGCCCCCAACTAGTAACTTTTTCAAATCAAAAAGGGGCATCCATAAACATATTTTTAAATGCTTTTTCTCAATAAAGAAAAAACCTAACAAATTAACAAAAAAACAGCACCCGCTATCAGTAGCGGATGCCCTTTTAAATAGGTTTTATTCAGTTGATACAGAAGGATCTGCCTGTTCTTTAACAGGTACTATCTGTACAAAGTTTTGTTCTGGCTTAGCTAATAGCTCACGGAGTTGGTTAGCTTCCTCCGCTTGACCGTTTTGCTCCAAGATGTCTGTGTATTTTGCTAAAAGCTCATTTACATCTTGTTTGCCTTTTTCATTTAAAGCAGTAACTGTAACCTTCGCACCTTTTGCGACACGGCGTTGAATGGCTTCTTTGGTTAGACCGATTTCTGGTTGATGGCGAACATAGATTACGCCCCCAGTCATACCGGCACAAATCCATGGACCTGGGTCACCAAGAACAAGGCCACGGCCGTTTGTCATGTATTCGAAGGCAAAGCCTTTAATATTAGCATTAGAGCCAATATTGCCGTTTTCAGTTACAGGGATTGGCTTTTTCACTTGCCCGCCAATAATTAAATCTGCCCCGGAGAGTCGGATTCCGGCACGGGCATCAGCGTTTCCTTGAGCAACAAGAAGACCTTTCTGAGCTCCGTAGCCAAAGCCTTTACCAACAGAACCATTTACAAATTTGCCATTTTTCCCTTTTGACTTAAGCACAAGGATATTTCCACCAAAGGAAGTTTTACCAACCCCGTCTTGACCGCCGCCGTTTACAGTAATTTCAATACCTTCACTGTTATAAGCACCTAACCCGTTACCAGGGATAGAGCCTTCTTTATATTTAAGCTGAACTGGTGGTAGTTGCTTGTAAGAGCCGTCAAGGCGTCCGCGAACACGATGACAGGAAACACGACTTCCTAATACTCGCTGTTCAGATGTGACGCTAACAAATTCCCTTGAAGAATGCAATTGATCAACACTTGCATCCAGGTATTCCGCTCCAGCAGCAACTTGCATTTGAACATCTTCTATTGATTTAGAAGACTCAACTTTAGCAAATTGACTGATTTCAAGCGTTTTTAATAAGTAAGAAAGATTAAGTTGATTCTCACCTTTTACTTGCTCTAATAATTCAGATTGACCTACAGCATCTTGAAGATTACGAATTCCTAACGAGCCGGCAAGCTCCTTTAACTCACTTCCAAATGCAGTGAAGAGATTCATGATTCCTTGAACGGCTAAATCAAATTGGCGTGGTACGAAGCGTCTTAGACCATGTTCTTTTGCCTGTGCCTCTGATTCAATTTGAGTAGCAATTCCCACATGGCAGGTGTCTAAATGACAGCCACGGCAAGTAGTACAACCAATGGAAAGCATGGCCAGTGTACCAAAGCCGACACGGTTTGCACCGAGGAGCATGATTTTTAAGACGTCTTTTGCACTCTTCATTCCGCCGTCTGCCCAAAGTTCCACCTTATGACGCAAACCGCTTTCCAACAATGCGTTGTGGGCTGCTTTTACACCAATTTCAACTGGGAGACCCACGAATTGCAGGGCATGAATTCTGGCTGCACCTGTGCCACCGTCAAATCCACTTAAGGTAATAATATCTGCTCCAGCTTTGGCAACTCCAACTGCAATAGTACCGATATTTGGAACAACCGGAACTTTTACAGCGATTTTGGCCTGATCATTAGCTGTCTTTAATTCTTGGATCATTTGGGCAAGGTCTTCAATTGAATAGATGTCATGGTTATTGGATGGAGAGATTAAATCCGATCCGAGCGTTGCATTACGTGCTGCAGCAACTTTTGCCGTGACCTTTGAACCTGGCAAGTGACCACCTTCACCAGGCTTTGCCCCTTGACCGATTTTAATCTCTAACAGATTAGAAGAGTTTAAGAGCTCTGCATTGACACCGAAGCGTCCTGATGCAATCTGCTGGCCGCGGGTTTTTGGATATTTTCCAAGCATATCCTTGATTTCTCCACCTTCACCGTTCAAACTCACCATATTTAACCGATCAGCACCTTCTGCATATGCTCGGAAGGCAATTTCGTTTTGTGAACCAAATGACATGGATGAAATGACAAACGGTAAATCATGATCACCAACTCGAAGATCTACTTCTGTAGAAGATACCATTTTATCGCTTTTCTTTAAATCGACCAAATGGCGAATGGTTGTTGGGTTCTCGGATTCCTGCTCAGTAATTTTGTCGCGGTAAACGCCGTAGTCACCTGTTGCCGCAACTTCACCAATGGATTTCCAAATCCGAGGGAAGAGATGGAATGTTTTTCCGACTCTTTCTTTTTCATTTTGATAATCTTCTGCTCTTTTAAAAGAATCAAGCTTTAAAGCTTCAAAATTAGATTCAATATCTTTAGATCCGAAGAAGTTGACGATATTCAAAACTTCGGCAACGGATTCGTGCACACCGATACTGGAGAACAAGCGACCGTAGCCACGCAGCTCATGAATTCCAATTGTAGAGATTACTTTTTCTAACCCTTTTGTAAGAGCACTGTATAAGTTAAGCAATGGTGTTGCAGAATCACCAAGGACAGTTAAGAACATATAATATGGACTGATTAAATCAGCACCTAATCCAAACACAGTAATGATATCATGTAAGGATCGAATCGCTGCTGAACGTAAAACCAATGAACAATCTCTTCGTAATTCTGCTTTAACTAAAGCCTGATCAATCGCCGAAGTGACTAAATGCGGATCAATCCAGTATGAATCTTCTTGGTGTGCTTTTGCATCATCTAAGACAAGCAAAGTTTTTCCGGCTTTAACCGCCTCAACAGCTTCACTTGCTAATCTTTCCAGCGCCTGATCAAGATTTTCATTCTTTTGGAATGTAGCAGATATAAACGCTGCCAGTTTTTGTTCATGAAAATGCTGTATAATTTGGTCAAAGCTTGGTTGACCAAGGCTTTCAGAGCATGTATAACCGGCTTTTCCTTCCAATAATAGCGGGGTCGTTAATTCAATAACGGTCTCTGCTTCATTGTTGGCAAATAAATTAGGGCGTTTCCCGATAATGACACGGGTAGAGAAATGCTCAGTTTCACGATCACGGTCGATGGCAGGATTCGTTACAACCGCAACACTTTCCTTAATATAGTCAGCAATGTTTACTCGCTCGGGATTTAAAGCCGCAAGCGGGGCGTCATGACCTAATGAACGAATCGGTTCAATTCCTTTTTCAGCCATTTGTTCAATCAATTGGATATGGTCACGTTCCCAACCAAACGCCTTATATTGCCCATTATGAATTTTTTCTGGATAACTCATCGTGACAGTTTTTCCGAAAACAGGTGGCTGGAGGCGGAATCTTGCTTCACTTAAATTTAATCTAGTTGAAAAACGATTGTAGACTTCGTTTTGGAAGCGGCTAGATTCGTATACATCTAAAACATCTTCATTCCATTTAAAACCTACTTTTTCACCTGGTGCTAGAGGTTTAGGGTCGTTAACATATTCACTTGCGGGAATAATCCCTGGCTCAGAAGAGAAATGAAAGGAACTTTCTGTTTCAAGCATCCAAAGCGGGCGAAGTCCTAATGCGTCAACACTAAACACTGCTTCCTCACCGTAACGTGAAATAATACCAGCAGGTCCTTGGGCGAAATGGCCCCAACCTTCACGTAAATAAGTATATAAGTCCTGTAAATGCTCAGGATAAGCTTTAATTTCATTAATTATAGGAGGGAATAACAAATCCATCGCTTCAAACAGAGAATACCCTTCACGACATATAAGTGTTTCAAGGGTTCTGCTTAAATCTTGTGAATCACTTCCGTCTTTTACAAGTGGTACTCCAATCATTCTTGCTTCATCGCGAAGTTTGGCAATGGTATTAATCTCCCCATTATGTCCGAGAACACTAAAAGGCTGAACGCGGAAAAAGCTTGAAAGTGTATTGGTAGAATAACGGTTATGTCCAAGGGTAATGGTTGATGCAACCAGTGGGTTGGCAAGATCTTGATAATAGCGGGGAAGAATATCTCCGGCACCCATTACTTTGTAGACAACATGATTTTGACTTAGGGACGCAACATGGATATGCTCATTTTTTTCAATATCGATTAGTGCATTAAATAAAGCTTTAGTAAGCTCTGACCCTTTTTCATCGGAAATACAAGCGAATTGCCAAAAAACTGGGTTTTCTTGGATGGCGATTGGGCCTAAAGCAGATGGGTTAGTTACTTGATCGGTTTCAAAAATCAGGTCTAACTCATGTTTTTTCAGCTTCTCTGCAATTTCTAGCTTAGTAGATTCCCAGTTAACCTTTTGACTAATAAAAAGGTGACCAACCGCAAAGCTATCATTATCTACAAGGGAAGGATCGAGATTGACATTAGTAAGTTTTTCTTTCCAGAGTTCAACGGGAATATCTAAGTGAATTCCAACGCCATCTCCTTCACCGTTAATAAAACCTGCACGGTGGTTCATGGTTACTAATGCGTTAATACAATCAAAAATGTTTTTTCTAGTAGGGGTTTTTTTCTTCTCAAGGCAAGCGACTATACCACAAGCATCATGTTCATGTTTGTGGAAATCTTTAAATTGGGAAGGGGTCCATCTTTGAGTCATTTTTGTCGGGCTTCTTCGGAAAACCTCAGTAAGCCGCTTCACCTCCTATGAAACGTAATATTGAAAGAGTGGCATGTTTTCTTGCTTTAACGAGGTATCTAGTTAAAGGGTGAAAAACAAAAATAATAATCTAATAGTATCATAAGAATTTTCAGAAATCAAATAAATATACAAGTTTCTGGATATGAAAATTAAGGTAAAAAATGGGGGTAAAAGCATAACTGTAAACGTTTTCATTATTATTTAAATAATAACGGGAGCACAAAATGCTCCCGTTATTGCATAAAAATTGCATAATTATTCTGATTTTAGTGTCGAAAATGCATTTCTAACTGCATGCAATGTGGCCTCAACATCTTCCGTTGTATGGGCGATCGTGAGAAACCATGCTTCATATTTAGAAGGTGCAAGATTGATTCCTTGATGAAGCATCAATTTGAAAAATTTCGCAAACATTTCTCCATTTGTATTTTCAGCTTGCTCATAGTTTTCAATTTTTTCATTTGTAAAGTACACAGTTAATGCACCTTTTAATCGGTTGATGGTAAGTTGAATATCATACTCTTTTGCCGCGGATAATATTCCTTCTTCCAGCATAGCACCTAAACGATCTAAGTATTCATACACGCCATCTTGTTTTAAGACCTCGAGGCAGGCAATTCCTGCAAGAATGGAGGCGGGGTTACCGGCCATTGTCCCTGCTTGGTATGCTGGTCCAAGTGGAGCAACTGTTTCCATGATTTCTTTACGGCCTCCATAGGCGCCGATAGGCAGACCTCCGCCGATTATTTTTCCCATAGCTGTTAAATCGGGAGTAATTCCTAATAAATTCTGAGCACCGCCATACATAAAACGGAAGGCTGTAATGACTTCATCGTAAATAACTAAAGCCCCGGCAGCGTGAGTTAATTCATTCACCTGCTTCAGAAATCCAGGTTTAGGTTCCACAATTCCAAAATTGCCGACAATCGGCTCTACAAGGACAGCAGCAATTTGATCACCCCATTTTTCTAATGCCTGTTTAAAAGGTCCGATATCATTAAAAGGAACGGTGATAACTTCTTGAGCGATACTTTTTGGAACACCAGCTGAATCGGGTGTGCCAAGGGTTGATGGGCCGGAACCAGCAGCAACAAGGACTAGGTCAGAATGACCGTGGTAGCATCCGGCAAATTTAATGATTTTGTCACGACCGGTATAAGCACGAGCTACCCGAATGGTAGTCATAACAGCTTCGGTGCCGGAGTTTACAAAGCGAACCTTATCTAAGGATGGGATCGCTTCTTTTAACATTTTGGCGAACTTCACCTCGTGAGGTGTTGGAGTTCCGTATAAAACGCCTGTTTCAGCTGCTTTTATAATGGCTTCTGTAATATGAGGATGGGCATGACCTGTAATAATCGGTCCATATGCTGCTAAATAATCGATATATTGATTGCCATCCACATCCCAAAAATAAGCGCCCTGACCACGCTCCATGACAACCGGTGCACCACCGCCTACCGCTTTATAAGAACGGGACGGGCTGTTTACTCCTCCGACAATATGTTCTAACGCTTCATTATGTAGTCGTTCTGAATTAGTAAATTGCATTATTTTTTTCCCCCTTAAACGTAATCCATTTTATTCTACCACTTTTTGCTATCATAAACCTTTTAAACAATTCAAGTCAGGAAAAAATGCAGGACAGTTGTGGTAAAATGATTATTTGGCTAAACTAAACCATTAGGGTAGCTTCGGGAGGGAATATAGATGAAATACGCAATAGAAGTAAACAACTTACGTAAAGAATTTAAAGCCTATTCAAGCCGTACAGGTCTAAAGGGTGCATTTAGGGATTTATTTACACGAAATTACAAAATCATGCCTGCTGTAAATGATATTAGTTTCACTGTTAAGCAAGGTGAAATGGTTGGATATATAGGCGAAAATGGGGCTGGTAAATCAACCACCATTAAAATGCTGACAGGAATTTTAACGCCAACGGCAGGTCAAATTACCGTAAATGGGATGAATCCTCACAAGGAGCGGGAGAGATTTGTACGCACAATAGGAGTGGTGTTTGGTCAACGTTCTCAACTTTGGTGGGATATAGCTGTTCAAGAGTCATTTCGTTTGTTGAAAAAAGTTTACAAGGTAACGGATGAGCAATATGACGATCATATGAATCATGTAATTAGAACATTAGATATTGAACCACTCTTAGATAAGCCAGTTCGAAAGTTATCGCTCGGTCAGAGGATGAGATGTGAGTTGGCTGCAGCATTAATACACAATCCACCATTATTATTTTTGGATGAGCCAACAATTGGTCTTGATGTACTGGTCAAACTAAAAATTCGTGAATTTCTTAAAGAAATCAATGAAAAATATAATACCACCATCCTGCTGACAACACATGATCTAGCTGATATCGAAGCATTATGTGAGCGGGTGATCATGCTTGATGAAGGTAAAGTTATATATGATGGAGCACTAAATGATTTGAAAGAAACCTGGGCAGAAGGCAAAGAACTGAGGTTTCAATTTTTGGAAAACGTCGATCTTACTTCGGTTCGTGCGTTAACCAAGGAGTTTCCGGTGAAATGGGAATTGGATGAAAAGGAGCAAATTTTTATTGCCAATATTGATGAAAGTGATGAGCTCATTTCCCAATTGATTGCTAGAGTAATCGCTTCATATAAAATAAAGGATATAAAAATTAACGAAATTTCTACAGAAGAAATTGTACGAAATATCTATGAAAAGGGTGCGGTAGAGGTTGGATAAATATTTGGAGATGATTCGAATCCGTTTTTTAATGATGCTCGCCTACCGAACAAATTACTATACTGGTATCCTCATTTATAGTATTAATATTGGAGCTTATTATTTTTTGTGGAAGGCGATCTACGGTGCAAAGGAGAATATCCAAGGGCTTTCCGTTACACAAATGACAACCTATATAGCCATTTCCTGGATGGCGCGGGCTTTTTATTTCAATAATCTTGATCGTGAAATGGCCTTGGAAATCATGGAAGGGAAAGTGGCAGTAGAATTAATCCGTCCTTATAATTACTTGGCAATGAAGACAATGCAAGGGTTGGGTGAAGGGATCTTCCGTTTATTTTTATTTTCGACTCCAGGATTGATCATTGTTTATTTTATTTTCCCTATTCATTTCACATGGGATTTAAGTGTATGGGGGTTATTTTCCATTTCCATTCTCCTTAGTTTTTTCATTAATACGGAACTTAATTTGTTAACTGGAATTACGACTTTCTTCTTATATAATAATGCGGGTCTGATTCGGGCAAAACGAGTCGTAATTGATCTGTTTTCAGGCTTGCTATTGCCAATCAGTTTCTTTCCTGTTTGGGCGCAGGACATCATGAAATTCCTACCATTCCAAGGAATTAGCTATGTACCAAGCATGATTTTTACCAATGGTTTTACACATCAGCAGGCAATTGCCGCCATTGGTCAGCAGTTGATTTGGGTGATATTCCTAATTATGCCAATCCAACTTTTATGGTATTTGGCGAAAAAACAGCTGATCATTCAAGGGGGATAACCACATTGTTTTATGTTTCTATGTTTTTTCAATATCTGTCACAATATTTAAAAACGAGAATGCAATACCGTGCCGATTTATTTGTGGAATTTTTCTCCGATCTTATGTCGCAGGGTATTAACTTAATCTTTATTTTAGTAGTATTTGGTCACACAAATTTGCTAGGTGGGTGGACCAGAGATGAAATCATTTTTATTTATGGCTTCTTTTTAATTCCTTTTGCTGTGTTTTCTGCCTTTTTTAATATATGGGATTTTAATGAACGATATATTGTAAAAGGGGAGCTCGATCGAATCTTAACTCGGCCGATTCATAGTCTGTTTCAAATTATTTTGGAGCGGATTGAGTTGGAATCTTTGTTAGGAGCCATTACTGGACTGGTTGTCATGATTTATGCCGGGAGCAGGATTGGTTTAGATGTAGATTGGTATGATCCCATTTTATTTATTATTTTTGTTATAGGCGGTGCCCTTGTTTATGGAGGAGTTTTTGTTTTACTCGCCTGTATAAGCTTTTGGGCAGATGCGAGAACATCAATCATGCCAATGATGTATAATATTAGCAACTACGGCCGCTATCCAATTAATATTTATAACAAGTTAATTCGCTTTGTATTAACTTGGATATTACCATTTGCATTTGTCGGGGTATATCCAGCTGCCTTTTTCCTTGAAAAAAGAGGATGGTATTGGTATTCGTTTTTAACACCTATAATGGGTGTGGTCTTTTTTTCACTTGCCATACTGTTATGGAATCAAGGAGTGAAGAAATACCGTGGGGCAGGAAATTAAGAAGCAGCATGAATCCGGACGCGTGTCGTCCGTTTTTTTATATACTTTAATTGGCCAAGCTAGCATAGAAATAGAATAACTCAACGTTGAATTTGAGGTGACCTTTAGGTGTTCTATTTTTTATTGCCAGTAGTTGTTTTTTGTATTTTTATGAGCATCAGAACTATTTTTATGCCTAATACCATAAAAGGGAAATTAGTGTCATTTGATAATTTTTTTTATTTGGGAATTTGCTATTTGACCGTAATTATTGGATTTGGTTTGCTATATTTGCTGTTTGAATTAATGGGCTATTCCTTATTAAAAGAAGTGAACGATCAACACAAAACCAACATTTTTGAAACAAGCTTTTATTTTAGTGCGATGATGCTTTTCTCCGTAGGAAATGGGGATGTCATACCGCTGGGAATTGGTCGATTAATCGCTATTACAGAAGCATTAATCGGTTACACTTTGCCAGCCGCCTTCGTAGCAAAGTTTATGTTTGATCGTGAAAAATAATCTTATGTGCAGGAAAGTTGTTTTGTTCTGAAACTTTGGTTACCCTATGAATAGGAATATTTTGCAAAGTGGAGTGAATAAAATGACAGTAGAAATAGGAATGCAGGCGCCTGATTTTACCCTTGAGGCCCAAACGGGTGAGCAAATTACTTTATCAGCTTTAAAAGGAAAAAATGTGGTTCTATATTTTTATCCAAAAGATATGACACCTGGGTGTACTACGGAAGCGTGCGATTTTAGGGATCAGCATCAAGCGTTTAGTGATGTGAATGCAGTCATCTTAGGTGTTAGTCCCGACCCGGTCGATCGCCATCAAAAATTTGTAGAGAAATATGGTTTGCCGTTTTTGCTGCTAGCTGATGCCGACCACATGGTAGCCGAGAATTATGGAGTTTGGACTCTTAAGAAAAACTTTGGCAAAGAATATATGGGAATCGAAAGGTCCACATTCATTATTGATCAGAATGGAAAAATAGTGAAGGTATATAGAAAGGTTCAAGTTAAAGGTCATGTAGAAGAAGCATTAAACTTTATTAAAGGAAACCTTTAGGGAGCTTCTTCGCCTATTTTACTGAGTAAAGGCATTTGTCCAATGCAATTCTGGTTTAGATGAATATCATTTTATTAGGGCATACCTCCTCAGATAAATTTTTTGGACCGTTCGCGGTCCCTTTTTTATGACCTGAGTATTCTTACTATCTACTAAGGTGTTATGATGAAATAAAACTTTCTTTACGATCATAAATAATGGGGGGGCTAAAAAATGAAAATATATACAAAAACCGGTGATAAGGGAACCACTTCCTTAATTTATGGACAAAGAGTTGCTAAAAACGATTTGCGGGTTGAAGCATACGGAACTTGTGATGAAACTAATTCCATGATCGGCTTAGCACTTAGTTATTTAAATAAGGAAAATTTTCAAGGGAAAGAAATAATTGAAGAGTTATATCATAAAATACAAACAAATCTTTTTCATGTCGGTGCAGAACTGGCCACACCTAAAGGTAAGGAAGTGAAGTGGTCACTTGCGTCAGAAGGTATAGAGGAAATGGAAAAATATATTGATGAATGGGATGCAGCACTAGAACCATTAAAGAATTTTATCCTCCCGGGAGGTCATCCTGCAGGAGCAGCGTTTCATGTAGCACGAACTATCACTCGCAGGGCCGAACGTTGTGCGGTAGCATTGGGAGATGAGATTAATCCAATAGTGTTAGTATATTTGAATCGGCTTTCTGATTTATTGTTTGTAACGGCAAGATATGTAAATGCCAAGTTGGGATTCGCGGAAAAGACATTACACAGCTAATATAGGTGTAAGTGGTATTACAATATTGACAAAAGTACAAATTACCTAGTAAACTAATTATAACAATTATAATTTAATAATTCTTTTTAGAAAAGAGGTGCATGGCGATGAATCAATTAAAAGAAGCGTTGGATACTTTGAAGGAAACGGGAGTTCGTATTACTCCTCAACGTCATGCGATACTTGAATATTTAATAAACTCAATGTCACATCCTACTGCAGACGAAATTTATAAAGCATTAGAAGGAAAGTTCCCGAATATGAGTGTGGCAACAGTTTACAATAATTTACGAGTATTTCGTGAAGTTGGACTCGTTAAAGAGCTTACTTATGGAGATGCATCAAGTCGATTTGATTTCTTCACCTCCCATCATTATCATGTGATTTGTGAAGAATGTGGTAAAATTGTTGATTTCCATTACCCAGGTTTGGATGAAGTTGAACAACTGGCGACACACGTTACTGGTTTTAAAGTCGCAAACCATCGCATGGAAATCTATGGTACATGCCCGGACTGTGAAAACAAAGAACAGGTTCATTAATGATAAAGGCTGAGTTCAGGAAGAAATCAGCCCTTTGGTTGTATGAAAAAGATGGCAATTGCTTCTGGTACTTACAAGAAGCTTAGCCATCTTTTTTTATTTTTTTATTTTTTTATTTTTTTATTATAAGATTCATCGAACAATTTACCTTCAAGATTCGGATCTAGAGTTAACGGTTCATTACAATACATACACATGTCCACTTTTCCAAGCATTTTAGTTGTTTTTCCACAACCTGGACATTTTACTTGTACTGTTCGCGTCGATAACATTCCAATCCAAAAATAAACTACAGTACTCGCTATAATAAAAAGTAGACCTAAAATCATAAAAATGGTCATAATAAGCGGAGAAGTCCGGAAGTAAATTCCTCCATACATCACAATAAAACCGACGAAAATAAGTGTTAGTGCAAAAGTTCTAATTTTATTTATTTTACTTGAATATTTCACCATGAAACTCCCTCCTAGAGCAACTATACCATAATTTTACGTAATTGAGAAAAAAGAGGAATGGAAGAATGTCGAATTTTGTCTCAAAATATAGAAGGAGATTTATCATTACTGTCGAACTTTATTGCTATCGAGAAAATTGGAGGGAAGAGAATGGAAGACATTCTTCGGCCTATATATCAAGAGAGGGCAAGTCAATTAAATACATTAGGTATTTTATTGGTTGAAAAAAAACAAAACACAGATCAAACTACAGATTCTTTTGATGTTGTATTATTTGTGATTGTAAAGGAAGCAGACCAGCCGGTATTTATAAAACACTATTCATATGATAATAAAAAAGCAGCCATGCATATTGTTACAGAAGCCCAATTGCAGGAATGGATTTTATTTGGTTCTAACCGAAAAATTTTTGAGTGGCTTCACCAAGCAAAAATAATTTTTGACCGGAATGAATATATTGCTCATTTGAAAACAGAATTAAGAGAGTTTCCATTTAACGGTCGGAAAATTAAAATGGGACTCGAATTTGCAAAACTAATTCGCAGATATACAGACGGAAAAGCATTATTTGAACAAAAGCAATATTTGGATGCTTATAATCACGTGGTTCATTCTCTCCATCATCTGGCAAGGCTTGCGGTGATCGACAATGGTCTTCATCCGGAATTGACAGTTTGGCAGCAGGTTAAACTTATTGAACCAGAAATTTATAAATTGTACGAAGAATTAGTGAACAGTGAGGAAACTTTAGAGAAAAGATTAGAACTTTTATTCCTTGCCAGTGAATTTATGATCTATTCAAGAACGAAAATTGGTTCCGCACATTTATTAGAAATCCTTCAAGACAAGGAATATTGGCAGTTCAATGAGATTATGTCGGAAACAGAACTTACTTTATATTCTGTTGATATGCCCATACTTTTAGAGTATTTAATTGAAAAACATTTAATTGAAGTAGTGAATGTAGAGACAAAGGGACAGGGTATCTTTCATAGATGTTATCGGGTTTATAAAAGAATATCTTAAAAAACTATTGACCTTTTTATTAATCCTTGTTATATTTATAACCGTCGCTGCGAAACAAAGCATTAAATGTTCGTAAGTGACGGTTTAAAAAAGGTGTTGACAGAGAAAATACCTTATGTTATATTAATAAAGTCGCTTTTGAGAAGCGGTAACAATTGATCTTTGAAAACTAAACAAACAAGAACGTCAACAAACAATAATATTCATTTCTAACGAAATGAAGCCAACGTTT
>NZ_JBALNY010000048.1:0-5068 GCF_036962145.1 Bacillus sp. JJ1764
CGTTAAGAAAAACAAGATGACAAATGCTCCGGGCATTCTTAATTTAAACTTCTTTCTTGGCCCCTTTTCTGTGCTGGAACCTGCATTGTTCATAAAGTCATCTGTGTTTTTTGCGACGCTTACATTATTCATAAGGTCATCTCCCCTGAAAAAATATAATTGTATAAGGGGTTCACAAATATTTCATTGTTTGTGAAACCATTTACAATCTATAATTTAAGTGTATTTAGAGGCTTCAAAAAACTTCAAAAAGATTAGACAAGTTTTTTGGGGGGAGGGATTTTTATTCCGTTTTTTTCTCACAACATCAATCAAGATAAAATCAAGAGAATAACTGTTGCTGCAACTTGTATCGCATTGTCAGCACAAATTAATTTAACGTTTTTTGTAGATGGCTTCATTTTAACCCTTGCCGTTATCTTATTACCCGTTTTTTTATATTTTAATGATGATCTAAATCCAATACCGTTAACACTTGGAATTGCGTTTGCTTCACCTTTTTTCAGAGGACTTCTTCTTTTTATCACCAATAATTATGCTCTCGAAACAATTGCTCAGTATATATGTACCGATATTGCTTTTTATCTCTGTTACGGATGTGTGTACTATTTTTTATACTGGCATCGCGCATATCGCAATGATAGTTCTTTCTTTTTTACTATTTTGCTATGTGACTATGTTTCAAATATTTTAGAAGTTAGTCTGCTGTTAAATTTTTCACATTATAGTCTGCGTTTATTTAAAATATTGTTTTTAGTAGCGTTGCTACGCAGTCTTATTAGCTGCTTTATTGCATTTTTGTATCATTATTTTACGCTTATGATAAGAAAAAAGAGTCATGAGCAGCGGTACTATAACTTTTTGTGGTCAGTTTCAGCAGTTAAAAGTGAAGTATATTTTATGAATAAGAATATTAACGAAATCGAAAGAATCATGAAAAATGCGTATTTACTCAATAAAGAGCTCTATAATGAAAACCCCTCCAGCAAAAATGGAAGTATTGCGTTAGATATTGCCAGAGACGTGCATGAAGTAAAGAAGGACTATCAAAATGTTATCAAAGGTCTGGGGAGTTATTTTGAAGTAGAAGAGGACTCATTGCGATTAAGTGACATACTAAAAATCGTCTTAATGCATTCGCGCAGTCTTATTAGAGAAAGGAAATTGGATATTTTAATAACGGTCAAGAACCAAATTGATCTAAGAATCAATGATCATTACTACTTGGTTTCGATTTTGTCGAATATGATTGCAAATAGCATTGATGCAATAGGAAATCAACATGGAGGATCGATAACAGTAATTGTTAAGGATCAGGGAGAGCAGTTGCTAATAAGTGTTTCTGACAACGGTCCTGGTATCCCTTCAGAGATCAAAGAAATGATTTTTCAACCAGGATTTTCTACTAAATTTAATCAAGATACTGGAGATGTTTATCGGGGAATTGGGTTGTCGCACGTTAGGATTATTGTGGCAGAACAATTCGGTGGAAAAATAAAAGTTGTTTCTGAAGAAGGAAAAGGAACGATCTTCCTTTTAACGTTTAACAAGGAAAAATTAACTTTGGGGGAACAGTCATGAATTTTTACATTATTGACGATGATCTTGCAGTCACTATGATCTTACAAAGAATCGTGGAAGAAGACATGATCAATCAGGTAGTCGGAACATCGGTATCGCCAAAAATCGC
Source organism: Bacillus sp. JJ1764 (assembly GCF_036962145.1). Classification (NCBI taxonomy): domain Bacteria; kingdom Bacillati; phylum Bacillota; class Bacilli; order Caryophanales; family Bacillaceae; genus Bacillus; species Bacillus sp. JJ1764. Next base: position 1,691 of record NZ_JBALNY010000048.1, read on the forward strand.
CTTGAATGAACTGATGCTGCTGAATGTTGATATTGTATTAGTAGATTTGTTAATGCCCGAACTAAATGGTATTGCCTTAGTTGAAGCACTTTGCAAGGTAAAACCTGAGTTGAAATTTATTATGATTTCTCAAGTACGAGATAGTGAATTGCGAGAAGATGCTTATAAAGCTGGAATCGAATTTTTTATCGATAAACCCATCAATATAATTGAAGTCCGGACAATTGTTAATCGTGTAAAACAAAGTATTCTGATGGAACAAAAACTGAAAAAAATTCAAAACTTATTAGGGGCTTCTTCAAATGGCTATCCAAATATAAATTCAAATCATTTTAGTGAAACTAAACAGAAGGTACGATCTATTCTGGCGTTTTTAGGTATAACTTCTGAAGCGGGTTCTGCTGATATATTAAATATTAGTCAAGTGATGATCGAACAAAATATTTCTTTTAACTTTATCAACTTTGATAAACAATTTGCTTTAGACTCTCATGAAAAGAAAATTATTTTTCAGCGTGTTAGACGAGCGATAAAAAAAGGAATGGTAAATATCGCTAATTTATGTCAAGATGATTTTGAAAATGAATTAACTATTGAGTGTGCGAACACTCTTTATGGGTATAAAAATATCCACAAAGAGATTCTCTTTTTGGAAGGAAAGTCGTCAACAGGAGGCAAAGTATCCCTAAAGCAATTTTTTGATGGCTTAGTCATGCAAGCCAATAATTAATTGCAGTTTTAGGGGTTCCACTCATAGCCATCAAGTAAAAAAAGTAAGTCCAACTAATGACTCGTTTTTATGTCTTAAAAAGGGCACCCACAACAGCGGGTGCCCTTCCTTCATTATTGTAAAATGACGGTTCCAGTTTTTCCTTGGAGTGCGTCTTTTGCTTTGTTAAGTGAAGTGACAATTGATTTTCTGCCCATTTTGGATTTTGTAAATTGCATGGCTGCTTTTACTTTTGGCAGCATAGAGCCAGGGGCAAATTGTCCTTCTTCGATATACTTTTGTGCTTCTTCTAATGTGATGCTGGCAAGGTTTTTCTGGTTCGGTTTGTTAAAGTTTATGGCGATTTGTTCTACCGCTGTTAAGATGACCAGTTCGTCGGCGTCAAGCAGTTCTGCAAGTTTTTCAGATGCTAAATCTTTATCGATTACAGCAGCTACGCCTTCGAGTGTGCCATCTTCTTTTTCAATGACAGGCACGCCGCCGCCACCAACGGTGATGACAACATGGCCAGCATCTACCATTGTTTTAATGATTTTTTCTTCTACCACCGCTATTGGTGCTGGGGAGGCCACTACTCTTCGATAACCACGGCCGGCATCTTCCTTCATCACGTAGCCTTTTTCTTCTTGAAGCTTCATAGCTTGTTCTTGTGAGAAGAAGGAGCCAACAGGTTTGGTTGGATTTTTGAACCCAGGGTCGTTAGGATCTACTACCACTTGAGTGATGATGGAGGCCACGTCGCGTTGGATGCCTCTTCCTCTCATTTCTTCCCTGATTGCCTGTTGCAGGTGATAGCCAATATAGCCTTCACTCATGGCGCCGCATTCTGGAAATGGCATCACCGGTTTGCCGCCATCCATTGTATTGGCCGCTTCATAAGTTGCCACGATCTGTCCTACCTGTGGACCATTTCCATGAGCAACAATGACTTCATGTCCTTCCTCGATTAAATCAACAATTGGTTTTGCCGTTTCTTTGCAGGTGAAAAGCTGTGCTTCTGCTGATGTATCTTTTGGGTTTGCCTGAAGTGCATTTCCTCCAAGCGCTATAACAATTCTTGACATAATTCTACTCCTCTATCTATCAATCTTTTACAAGTGGGCATAAATTAAGGCTGGCGTGTGAACCCCAACCTTTATATTAAAATTCTAAAATTATCGAGTTACTGCTTAAGCGGTTATTTGTTCATAATCTTAATTTATATAGTTGCCACCATAACTGCTTTAATGGTGTGCATTCTGTTTTCGGCTTCATCAAAGACAACAGAGTGTTTGCCTCTGAATACTTCGTCGGTTACTTCTCTGATATCAAGACCCATTGCCTCTTTTCCATTGTTGGCTACCTTCGTTTCAAAGTCATGGAAGGACGGTAAGCAGTGCATGAAGATAACATCTGGATTTTCAGTAGCTTGGATCATTTCTTCGTTCACTCTGAATGGAGTTAGGAGCTCTACGCGTTGGGCGAGTTGATCTTCTTCGCCCATCGATGCCCAAATATCAGTGTAGAGAACGTCTGCTCCTTTAATGGCATCAATGTTGTCAGATACTTCAATGATGGCGCCTGTTTCTTTGGCAACGATTTGTGCCTTTTCAATGATTTCTAGTGATGGCTGCAATTCTTTTGGTCCGAAGGCAACAAAGTGCATGCCCATTTTGGCACAGCCATACATCCAGGCATAGGCCATATTGTTTCGAGTATCACCAACAAAGACTACTTTTGTCTTGTTTAATGGTTTTGCCACATGTTCTTCGATGGTTAGCATGTCTGCCAAAATTTGTGTTGGGTGGTCAACATCTGTTAAACCATTGAATACGGGAACTCCTGAGTGTTTAGCCAAATCTTCCACTACCTTTTGGTCAAAGCCGCGGTATTCGATGCCGTCATAGAAACGGCCAAGAACCTTTGCCGTATCTTCAAGTGATTCCTTTTTCCCCATTTGTGAGCTGCTGGAGTCAAGGAATGTAACACGGGCGCCTTCATCCAATGCGGCCACTTCAAAGGCACATCTTGTTCTGGTTGATGTTTTTTCAAATAACAGCACGATATTTTTTCCCTTAAGGACATCATTATAAATTCCTGAGCGTTTCTTTGCTTTTAAATCATGTGATAAATCAAGCAGATATCTGATTTCCTCCGGTGTGAAATCCATTAATGTTAAGAAACTTCTTCCTTTTAAATTTACTGGCAATTTAAAACTCCTCCTTAGATTTATAGATATATTTAACCATGCAGATACATGGGTATTACGCGTTTTTAGAAAGAAATCCCATATGAACCGTCATCATCATAATGAGAGTGATGACATTGAGGACAAACATGATAATAGCGGCTAGCTTTTTTTACCTCTTGTAAAGATGAATGGAAATTTTGTGTTTTTACTTTGGCTCAATCACTAAAACTTACTTTTGCGGCTGCGTATTCCACTTTTCCTGCGATATAAAAGCCGATAATTCCCGCTGCAAGTAGGAGTATCAGCAGCATGAGGAATTTAAGCTGGCTGTATATTTCTTGACTTTATAATAAATGGCCGTTTCAAAAACAATCACAAATCATCAAATATCATCATCTAGGATTGATAAATTCAAAGTTTCGCCACATTTTTTCCACATGGAATGGTTTTTGAAGTGATTTCAAGGGCAAGTAGGAGC
>NZ_JBALNY010000048.1:5113-7926 GCF_036962145.1 Bacillus sp. JJ1764
TCAAGGGCAAGTAGGAGCAGAAAAGGCCGAGAGAATTCTGATAGAAGTGCTCTCAAGGGAAAGTAGGAGCAGAAAAGGTCAAGAGAATTCTGATAGAAGTGCTCCCCAGTGCTAGAAGTACAAAGCCAGGTTTGTTTCTTTCTTGCTATGAAAATTTTAAAAATTTCAAGTATTACTATTTACGCATACGAACAGTATAATCAGGAATGGGAGTTGAATGTGATGAACAAAAAAGATATTGCTAATATACGCAAACAATTTAAATTAGATAATCATCGTATGAACATTCGTGAAATCTTCAATGTGTATGTGAACAAGGAATCAGGCGAGATCTATCATCAGGTCAGTCAGCCATTTCAAATGTTGGACCGGGAAACACAAGAATTGTTTTTGGCCAATTTTAAAAAAGTGTTAACAGGGAATCTTGATGCCAAACTGTTTGAACTTAAATTTAGGAGAGATATGGAAGATAGTTCACAAGAGATTCTTTTCGAAGGTTTAAAAGCAGATTCAGAGGACTGGAAGGATAATATGCTGCAAATGGTGGAGAAAATGTTTGCCAAGGCTACATACGAATTCGATACAGTCGTGACATTTATCCGCGGAGAGATTAGAAAGCCTACTAAGAAAAGGAATTTAGAATCCGAGGAAGGCGGAGACGATGAGGTATATTCCAATGAATTTATCCTTTGCAGCCTGAATAAAACAGACCAGCCGAAAAAAGCGCTGATGTTTGATTATATTGAAAAAGAATATAAGTACTATAATTTTGTGGATCCGATTATCAATTTGGACTCCCCGCTGTCTGGTTTCTTGTTCCCGGCCTTTAATGATAATGCGGCAGATGTGAACCATATTCTTTATTGCGCGGGGAAAGCCAATCAACCAGATCTATCTTTTATCGAAGAAGTCCTTTCTTGTGAAGATATTTTTACGGCCCAGGATGATAAAGACTACTTCGATTTTATTTTAAAAGAAGTCATTGGGGACGAAGTGGATTCGAAAGTGATTTCGAATGTGTATGAGGAAATTGATAAGATCATACAAGAAACGGAAGAAAAAGAAGAAAGTGAAGTCCCAACCCTGGATTATAAGGATATTGAACGGATCTTAACGGTAAGCGGCGTAGAAGATGTCAATACAGACAAAGTGGAACATGCCTTCAAAAGTGTCATCGATGACGAAAAGCATGAGTTCAAAGCAAATAATTTGGTTCCGAAATCGATTAAAATTAGCACCAAGATAGCGAATGTGACGATCAACCCGAAAGATTTGAAACATGTAAAATATATTACCTTTCAAGGGAAACGCTGCCTGTTGTTAGAGGTGGATGAAGAAGTCGTAGTGGAAGGATTTCGACTTGAATCGGAAACGTTATAAAAATAAACATGAAATTACCTGCATTCATTTTATATGTTTAGCAGGTAATTTTTTTGAATGATGCTTTTTTGCTTATCAAAAACAGCTATAGGCAACTGTGAGTTTTTTGACTAAGATCATAACAAGAAGGAGTTACCTGATTCTAGGAAAAGTGTTTTGAAAAAAATGAAGGGACTGACGTTTTTCCCCTCACAGTTTATTTTACTAAATCATTTCTCACTGCATATAGGGCGGCCTGGGTCCGGTCTGCCAACTCCAGTTTGGCCAACAGATTAGATACGTGGGTTTTTACGGTCTTTTCCGTGATAAATAGGGAAGAAGCAATTTCTTTATTGCTCTTTCCACTGGCTATTTCTTTTAAGACATCCAGCTCTCTTTTTGTTAATTCCTCGATTAAATTTTTTTCAGGGTTCCTTTTATTAGACAGGCTGGCAAGTAAATGTGATGTTGCTTTGGGGTGGAGCTGATTTTCTCCATTCATGATTTTTTTAATTGATGAAACCAGTTCATCCGGCTCGATGTCCTTTAATTGGAATCCGGAAGCACCTGCTTCAAGTGCCGGAATGACATGATCCTGGTCGGAAAAACTTGTCAGCATCAAGATTTTAATGTCTGGCTGGGTGGTCTTTATCATTTTTGTTGCTTGGATTCCATCCATTTCCGGCATGACTAGGTCCATTAATATCAAATCAGGCTGTAGCAACTTTGCCTGTTCAACGGCTTCTTTTCCGTTCGAAGCTTCCCCGATAATTTCTAATCCCTGTTGGGTACGCAGGAAAAAGACCAAACCCCTTCGGACAACATGATGATCATCTGCAATTAGAATGCGTATGCTCATTGTATTTCCCCCTAAATCGGAATATGGATTCTGATTTCCGTTCCATTTCCTGGATTGCTTTTTAAATGAAAACTCCCATTTAAAGCCTCTGTTCTATTTTTCATGTTTTTTAAGCCCAATGAAGGGATGTCATGCTGTTCACCATAATGGAAACCGCAACCGTGATCTTTGATGAGAAGGTTCACTCCGGACTTGTCTGAGTGAAACTCCAGGTATACATGCGAAGTCTGTGAATGTTTTTTACAATTGGCTAAAGCTTCCTGCCCTATTCGCCAGAGGGTTTCTTCAACCTTTCCGGGAATACTGGATGCGCCTTCGATCTTTGTTTTAATAGTGAGACCGAGCATTTCGGCATAACTTCTTAAGGCACTTACCAGTCCGTTTTCCAGTCCCAGCGGGCGAAGCTGCCAAATTAACGCCCTCATTTCACCAAGTGCTTCCTGTGCTAGGTCTTGGATATAGCTGAAGGTCTGTTTAACTTCATCATTTTGTGTCATTTCCACTCCGGCTCTGGCTGTAAGGCTGAGGGAAAAAAGCAACTGGTTCACAGAATCATGAAGATCTCGAGCGAGGCGATTGCGTTCAGCCACTAATG
>NZ_JBALNY010000048.1:7980-8279 GCF_036962145.1 Bacillus sp. JJ1764
GTTCCAATTTGATAGGCAACGGCTTCGAGTAACGCGAGTTCATTTTTTTTAAAATGGGTTTTATTCGGAGATCCGATGTTGAGGATTCCAAAGCGTTCTTGCCCGGCACGAAGAGGGACCGTTGCATGATGGGTGAGGCCGCAGGTTTTCCCAGCCTTTTCGATTATGGCATCTTCAATTCGTTTACATTCCATAATATTGGTTGCTTTGTTTAATTGGCGATTGTTATATTTATTTACACACCAGCACGTTCCTTGGCACATCCGCTGCTTTTGGTTATGGGCTAAAGCCGGGGGTAG
>NZ_JBALNY010000048.1:8295-16338 GCF_036962145.1 Bacillus sp. JJ1764
TTCCCTGTTCATCCATAAGAAAGATCCATCCAGTTTGAAGTCCGGTTACATGGAGTAATTTTTTTAAAACTCCGGATAACACTTCTTTTGGATCTGTTCCTTCATTAAGTAACTCGGCAATTTCTTTTAAAATACTAATTTCCCCATACTCTGCTTCAAAAGACATATGGTTTCCCCCACCAACCCTTCTCTACTTTTCATTATAGCGGATTACCAGTATTTGAATATTAAAAACTCCGTTTTGTTAGTAATGGATCTGGGTCTGGGGTGTAGAGCCAGTCTATGTTCCCGATTTTTCGGAACGGCCGGAAAAGTGGAAGGTAGAACCTGTCTATATTCCCGAATTTCCGGTGCAACTGTAATTTTGGGAAGGTAGAGTGAATTCATGGCACCATAAACCTTTTCCAAAGAGCCTAACTAGCAGTCACTACTTGCAAAAACTCAATGATTTCCCCATCTGGTCCCGAATAAAACACTGTTTCCCAGCCGTTCTCAAGTTTATAAGGTCCCTCAAGCAGCCTGTTTCGGTTCATCAGCCCCGTTATTTCACTAAGACATTCAACCTCAAAACAGAGATGAGTAGAAGGAACGCAAGGGCGATCTCCAGAAATCAACTCCATTCGGAAATCACCCAATTTTAAGAACACAATCTCTTCCCCCATAAAAAGGATACGACCTTCTTCATGAAACCCTAAATTCTTTTTATAAAAAGCAACGGATTCCTCTAATTGACTCACTTCTAACGCAAAATGATGAATTCGCATGTGCCAGCCTCCGCTCACAAAATTAGATTCATATCGCCAAACTCATGCCATAAATAACCGCAAGCAATGGCCTGGTTGTAGGCTTTACTCAAATGTGACCCAGATACGAACGCGGAAAGCATATCGAGATGGCTGGCCTTTGGTTCATGTAAGCCGGTAATGATTCCATCAGCGATTTGCAAAGGGAAGCCTTGATCGATATAAAGATTGGTCTGACCGGTTCGTTTTCCAGTCGAGGCTGCCGTTTCAAGAGCCCGGACTACGGTTGTACCCACTGCAATAACTCTACTACCGGCAGCTTTCGTTTGCTGAATTCGTTCCATTGTCGAATCGGGGATATGATACTCTTCAACATTATCCTCCGGAGTTTGATGCCATTGATCATCAAGCAAGTAGCTTAATCCAGTATGAAGCTGGATAAAATCAAGCAGGATTCCTTTGTGTTTCATTTTAAAGATAAGCTCCCAACTAAAGGCTCTTCCAGCAGAGGGCATTTCGACGGATCCAGGATGACTGGCAAACACGGTTTGATAGTAATCGAGCTCCCATGGCTGTTCAATATACTCATAGCGAACAGGCTCACCTACGGCATATATAATATTGAATAATTCTGTACCCTTTTTAGAAAAAATAATGGTCTTTAATGGCGAGTTTTCTTTGGACCCCACCACGGTTGCAGATAATGCCTGGGAAAATTGCAACTGATCGCCATCTTTAATGGAATTAGCAACAATTAAGGCTTCCCAAGTATCTTCCTGGCGGCGCCTTGCCAATCTTACTTCTACTGCTGAGGCAATTACGACATCCTCTCTTATCCATTCTGCCTGTAATACAGCAGGGATGGTACGGCTATTGTTTAGAATCACCAGGTCACCTGGCTGAAGGTAATTGGTTAAATGGAAAAACTGATCGTGCTTCGTTTCACCGGTATTTCGATCAAGGACCATCATCCGGACATGGTCCCGCCGTACACCCCGCTTTTCAGGGGGATAGGATGCATTTAATGCTTCTGGCAGGTAAAAATCCAATGCTTTTGCCGGCATTATAATTCCTCCTTTGCTTGAGCTTCAAACCGCTGTCCATTTACGCCGACAGATTGATCCGAAGCGAGATATAAAAATACCCCAACAACATCTTCTGGTTTTGCCAATGTGTAATCACAATCCGGAACGGCCAATTGATGCATTTCAGTATCCATTTCCCCGGGGTCAACCATATTGACTCTAATATTGGTTTCACTTAATTCATCAGCCCAAGTTTGCGTCAGCCCTTCCACGGCGAACTTGGAGATTCCGTAGGCACCCCAACTGGCATAACCGGTGTGGCCAGCTTCCGAGGTGACGTTGATAATCGAACCCTGATTCCGCTCAAGCATTCCCGGAATTACTCTTCTGGTTACAAGGAAGGGTGAAACAGTATTAACCCGTAGCACCTCAGCAAAGTCCTCTTCCGGATAGTCAAGCAAAAATGGCATCGGACTCGGTCCTAATATGGAGGCATTGTTAATCAAAACATCAATATGACCGAAAGCTTCCTCTGTCATGGCAATGAAACGTTCCACATCTCTTGCAACAGACACATCAGCGGTGACGGCGAGCACTTCCGCTCCCAATGCCTCCGCTTCAGCTTTTACTGCTAAAAGATTTTTTTCCTTACGAGCACAAATCGCGATCCGCGATCCTTCCTTCGCAAATGCCAAAGTTAATGCACGACCTAATCCTTTTGAAGCTCCCGTGATCATCACTACTTTATTTTCCATTAGAAATCTCCCCTTTGTTCTTGATGTCTTTAGCATATCGATTACAGGGGAGCTTTCCCTCAGAGAAAAGCTTGATTTTTTCTACAACTTTTGGAGGAGAAAGGCTGAATAATAAAAGAAACACATCCTTATGAGGGCGGTACACAAGTTTATCAGTGTATTCCTATCCGCGCAAAAAATTGGAAGCCTTCCCATTGCATTTCTTAAGTACAAGGGTTAAAGAATAGTGCTAAGAGGTGAAATAGAAGTGACTGTAATTACGACCTTTAAAGAAAAACGCCGTGAAAAGCAAATCAAATATGAACGTTCCGTTTTAAGGGACTTATCGATTAATACATTGAAAGAACGAGTCAAACACTACTTTGGTTCAACCCGTATTGCCCAAAGCTTTGTGATGAATTCTGGAATTGAGGAAGCATGCTATGATGTCGCCCTTGAGGCTTATTTACTTGGCGCTAAATTCAGTAAATTTGGTTATCATGGTGAGACAATGGAGCAGGTGCGGATGCGTTGTGATCAAGAAGAAAAACATCTGGTAGATACCATGTTCAATTTTTTACTGTTTTGGGGAAATGGTGATGAAGGAACGATGAGTGAATCCCTTTACTATTTATGTGAGCAATATGTATATGCATGGTGGAAAGACGGTTTTGAAAAAGGGCAGAGACGCCATAAACTGCGGTTACATTAAATAGTTCTAATTTTCCCCCTTGTCCCATATAGATGAAGTGTACAGGGACGTGCGGGAAGGAATGATTGGGTTTGTTGACGCGCAGATTAAAAGTGATTGCATTTTCAGTAGGATTATTAGTACTGTTTCTTATTTTGCAGTATGACTTTTCCAATGACGATTCATGGAAACCGTGGAATCTGCCATTGTCAGGGAAAATTATCCTTTTGGATGCTGGCCATGGCGGACCTGATGGGGGCGCGGGAACAGGGAAAACACTTGAAAAGGATATTGCATTGGATATTACCTTAAAGGTAAGAGATTATCTGCAGCAACAAGGGGCTTTGGTAGTAATGACAAGAGATACGGATAAGGATTTGGCTGATTCTGATACAAGAGGATATAGTCGAAGAAAAGTGGAGGATTTGAAAAAGAGATTGAAAATGATCAATGACTCAGATAATGATTTTTTTGTCAGTATCCACTTAAATGCGATTCCGTCCTCAAGATGGAGTGGTGCCCAAACCTTTTATGCTCCACATCATGAGGAAAATGCACGGGCAGCTAAATTTATTCAGGAAGAATTACGGAGAAATTTAGAAAATACGACTAGAAGAGCGAAACCAATTAATCAGGTATATATTTTAAAACATGCCAAAAAACCAGGTGTATTAGTCGAAGTCGGATTTCTCTCAAATCCAGCTGAAAAGGCAAATTTAAAGAAGGATTCTTATCAGGACAAAATAGCGGCATCCATCTATAAAGGAATTTTGCGCTATTTTACGAATGAAAAGGAGCTCATCGAAACAGATTAAGGGAAGGTGGTAAACACCTTCCATTTTTGTTGGTTGTGTGATTCAAATAACTGTTTCTAAGCCATGTTATGATATACTGATAGATGGAAACGAATACAATTGTGAGGTGTTTATTGAATGTTGACAGAACAAAGAATCCTAGAGGTTCTTGGCAGCCTGAAAGAACCATTTTTACATAAAACTTTGGCAGAGTTAAATGCCATTGAGGAAATTAAGATCAAAGAGGAAAAAAATCACGTTAGTGTAAAAATTGCTATTGCAAGAACTGGTACAAGTGAGCAGCTTCAGTTGCAAACACAAGTGGTAAATCTGTTAAAAGAGGCAGGCGCAGCATCGGTAGGAATTCGTTTTGGCCAGCTTTCAGAAGAAGTGATGGCCGCACATCGACATGCAGAGCCTGAAACAGAAAAGAATCTGCTTAACTCGCAAAGTACAACCTTTATTGCCATTGCCAGTGGTAAAGGCGGGGTAGGTAAATCAACAGTTTCCGTAAACCTGGCAGTTGCCTTAGCACGCCTTGGTAAAAAGGTTGGTCTAATTGATGCGGATATTTATGGTTTCAGTGTGCCAGATATGATGGGAATCACCCAACGCCCTGTTGTAAGAGGAGAAAAAATCATTCCGGTTGAACGTTTCGGTGTACAAGTTATTTCAATGGGCTTTTTTGTTGAGGATAATGCCCCGATTATTTGGCGTGGACCAATGCTTGGCAAAATGTTAAACAGCTTTTTCAATGAAGTAGAGTGGGGCGATATTGACTATCTATTGCTTGATTTACCTCCTGGAACAGGAGATGTGGCCCTTGATGTTCACACCATGCTGCCGGCATGTAAGGAAATTATCGTAACAACTCCTCATCCAACTGCTGCCTTTGTTGCTGCCCGTGCCGGGGCTATGGCATTGCGAACAGAACATGAAGTTTTGGGTGTCATTGAGAATATGGCATACTTCGAAAGTAAAGTGACCGGTGAAAAAGAATATGTATTTGGCCGCGGTGGCGGAGACAAGCTTGCTGAAGAACTGAATACCGAGGTTCTTGGCCGCCTGCCGCTTGATCAGCCAGATTGGCATGAAGAAGATTTTGCGCCATCCATTTATCAGGAAGAACATAAACTAGGTAAAATTTATCTAGAAATTGCTGAAAATGTTGTGAATAGATTGAAGAAATAAATAAAAAGGAGACAGTTCAAAATGATTGGACTGCCTCTTTTTTGTTTCTATATATACGATTGATTCAAAATGAATGATGGTTATTTTTTATTGCTGCTTCCGCCTGCATTATTATTAGCGTCTTGTGCAGCCTTTAACAACAATTCCTCCATCTTCGCTTTAAATAATGGACTATCAATCGTTTCGGTAATGATCTGTTGCAGATGTTCACGGTATTCCTTACTTTTTAGGGCATCAGCCATTTCCTTTTGAATTTCAGGCTCTTTAAATACTTGAATCATCATGCCGCGATAAGCAGGATCATTCATTAAGTCCTTTAATAACTTTTCGTTTTCGGATCTCATGCTTTTAGCAACGTTCTGCGCAAATTTCGTATCACTGAATGTCTTTTTCCAAAAATCTGTCGCTGCGTCTGATGTCAGGGTCTGTTTAATCGTATCAGAGACAACTTTTTGATCCATCACCAGCTTCTCTTTCATTTTATCATCCGACATGACATCCTGAATGGCTTTTTTCCCATCATCTGTTTTTAAAATATCCACAACCATTTTTTTGGTTTGATCATAATCAAGTTGATTACTCGCGGCACTTGAATCATCGGAAGAGCAACTGGTCAGGAATAACAAAATGGGCAGGAGTAGCAGCCTATTTTGACCTTTCATAATTTAGCCCCTTTCACATAAGAATCCTTATATCTAGCATGAAGAAAATTGGATAAGATTATACGCAAAAACTTAATTTATGGATTTTTCAAAGGGGGCTTGGTACAATCAAAATGAATTTATTTTTTGGTCGATAGGAAAGTAAAAACCTTACTATCAGGCATAAGTGCAACTACGCCTCTGTCTTCGCCTTTAAGGCTTGCCAGTCGGCGAGTTTACTTTATTGGAGGGAATTAGGTGACAAGCCGTAATTTAGTAAGGCTGTTTATGTCCACTTTGCTAGTTGGCGGACTGACAACGGCTATAGTGGGATTAGTAGTACGTTGGAGTGAGTTACAGCCTTATTTTGTAGATTTTCAACTAAAGGACATCGTATCAGCGATTTTATGGTTGGTTGTTATGGGCTTCTTGTTCAGTGCCATCAGCCAAATGGGCTTTTTTGCGTATCTAACCGTTCATCGTTTTGGTTTAGGGATTTTTAAGTCAGCCTCTCTATGGAATGGTGTTCAAGTAATCCTTATTCTGTTTGCCTTATTTGATTTAGTTTATTTAAGATACAACGCTTTTGCGGATAAAGGGGAGTCCATTCTTCCTTATCTTGGGCTTGCTGCTGCAGTGCTTATAATCGGCTTAACAGTTTCTTGGTTCAAAAAACAGCAAACCAATCAGGCTGCGTTTATACCTGCACTTTTTTTCATGATTGTGGTGACAATTGTCGAGTGGGTTCCAGTATTACGCGTAAATGACAGCAACTGGCTTTATTTAATGGGTGTGACCTTATCGATCTGTAATGCCTATCAGTTACTGATGCTGCATAAATTAAATGCGCAATCTGAACAAGAGCGGCAAAATAAGGCACTTCAAAAAACAAATCACAAGCCTAGTAAAAAGCAAACAAAAAAACCGTCCATTTAATGTTCATGGGCGGTTTTGTCTTTGTTTTTTAATTAATTTCTTTAGAATATACGTCACCATTTGCAATCATTTCTGAAACAGTTACCAGCTTTAGGCCTTTATCCCGGAAATCCTTTAACATTTGCGGCAATGCGTTAGCCGTTTGTTTAGCAGAATCGGAGGCATGAAGAAGTAAAATATCCCCTTTATCGGCTTTTTTAACATTTGCGACAATCTGGTTGACACCTGGATTTTGCCAATCTTTTGAGTCTATACTCCAATGTACAACTGTATAGCCGTAGCGTTTAGCAATCTTTAATGTCCGTTCATCAAAATGACCAGTGGGGGCACGTAATAATTTAATATCCTTTACATTGAGCTTTTTAAATACTTCTTGAGCTTTTGAAATATCTTTACTAACTTTAACATCGTCTACTTCCGTATAATCCACATAATTATAACCCAAAATGCCCACTTCAAAACCATCTTTAACAATGCGATTGACAAGATCTGGATGCCGCTCCGCCCATGAGCCGGAAAGAAAAAAGGTTGCTGATTTCACATTCTCCTGTTTTAGAGTGTCTAAAATAGGTTCGGCTTTTTCATCACCCCAGCCAATATTAAAAGTCAGTGCCACATCCTTTTCACCTCGAAAAACTGCTTTTGGGCCATCCTTGGTTGAAAATACCGGAATTTGGGCAATGTTTTCAATAAAGAGAAACCAAGCGGTAAAAAAGGAGGCGATTAAAATTAAAATCCCATTCTTAATTGATTTACCATTGACAATATAAAAGAAGTTCACTTTTCCCACCTCGTCCAATCAAATCCTTGTCTCAAACATATGCTTGTTTTAAAAAAAATATGATAAAAGAAATGAATTATAAAATTTCATAAAATGGAAAAGACTACTATAACAAATATTAGCTTGGAGGTTATTTATGTTTGGGCTTCTAATCAATGAAAGGGAAGTAAAAGAAATGGAGTATTTATTAAAGCGGGAGCTTGATGAAATCTTGTTTGACCTAAAGGATGATCGGATTGACCATATTGTAAAAAGAGCAATGGAGGAACGCTATAAAGTCTTATTTACTTTATTTAAGAGAGTAGCATCACCTCACGAGTGTTTAAAGTATATGAGAAGAGGCAGGAAGGACAGAAAAAAGGGATAATTATTTTTTTAAAATAGATTGTTGACAATTGTTATTAATCTTGTTATATTAATAAACGTCGCTGCTGACATAAAAACAACTTTAAAAAAAGTTGTTGACTTTAAAGTTTGCAGATGATATATTAATAAAGTCGCTTTTGA
>NZ_JBALNY010000049.1:0-343 GCF_036962145.1 Bacillus sp. JJ1764
AAATTAAGTTTTTTACAAAAAACTACAATTTTTGAATAAAAAAAACCAGGGATAAACCCTGGTTAGGTATTAAAAGATTAAATTTAAAATCAAATAAACGAGGGCTGCAAATATGGCGGTAATTGGTAGCGTTATTACCCAGGTAATCAACATGCGCTGAGCCGTATCCCATTTAACGCCTTTTAAGCGGTGGGAAGCACCTACACCGAGAATTCCTGATGAGATAACGTGAGTCGTACTGACTGGCAAATGAATAAAAGTTGCTCCAAAGATAATGGATGCACCAGTTATATCAGCGGCAACTCCGTTAATGGGACGGATTTTCATAATTTTTCCGCCGACA
>NZ_JBALNY010000049.1:393-59225 GCF_036962145.1 Bacillus sp. JJ1764
CACCAATTGATGTACCAATACCCATTGCAATCGCACAGGATGCTTGAACCCAAAACGGTACGTCTGCATTATGCGGAAGATACTTATTGGCAATCAAAGCCATTGTAATAATCCCCATCGATTTCTGTGCATCATTTGTACCATGTGAATAAGATTGCAAGGCGGCGGTTGCAATTTGAATATATCGGAAATTTCGATTTGTTTTTGTTAAATTGAAGTTTTTAAATACAACCTTAAAAATACTATAAACAATATAACNNAACCTACAACAAAAGCTAAAATTGGTGAAAGAATAAGTGCTTCAATAATTTTAATAAAACCACCATAGTTTAGCGCATGAAAACCTTCTGCGGCAATGGCAGCACCGGCAATTGACCCGATAATGGCATGTGATGAGCTACTTGGAATTCCAAAATACCAAGTAAGTAAATTCCAAAATATTGCTGATAATAAAGCAGCCAAAATCACGACTGAGCCATTATGAAGGGTGAATGGATCGACTATATCCTTTGATACTGTTTTGGCAACTCCGGTAAACGTCATTGCCCCAACAAAGTTCATGATCGCTGCCATCAAAATAGCTTGACGCGGTTTCAATGCTTTCGTTGATACTGAAGTGGCAATGGCATTGGCCGTATCATGAAATCCGTTAATAAAGTCAAATGCAAGGGCACCGATGACAATTAATATGGTAAGTATAAAAATGAGACTCATTAGTTTGCTCCTTAGGCATTTTTCATGATAATGGTTTCAAGAGTATTTGCAACTGTTTGACAGAAGTCTGCAATATCCTCTAGGTTCTCATAAATTTCTTTGTATTGAATAATCCGAATCGGGTCTTTTTCTACATTAAATAAATTTTTAATGGATTGACGTAATATATTATCACATTTTGATTCATAGTCTTTTATTTTGATGGCGTGTTCCCGGATTTGCTGCAGTTTTTTATTGGACATTAATTCTACTGCTAAGTCAATTTCGACAACACTTGCTTGGATAGCTTCCACAAATTGCAGCATGAAATGGTCTGCTTGCGTGATCGAATACATCTCAAATAATGCGGAAGTTGCTTCAAGACCATCTAAAACATCGTCCATGCTCATAGCAAGATGCAAAATATCTTCACGTTCAATCGGGGTAATAAATGCATCATTTAAGTCTTTAATGACTTCGTGAACAAAGGAATCTCCTGTAGTTTCATATTCCTTCATTTTTTCTGAGAAAATTTTTAAGTCACTGACATTGTTCAATTTATATTCAGTGAAGAAGGTAGCACCTTCCTTTAAATTAGAAGAAATATTGCTAAGTAACATAGAAAATTTGTCATTTTTTTTGAAAGCCATTTAAAATTCCTCCATTTTTTGGTACAGGTCTAATGCACTAACGAAGATTATTTTAACTGAAAAATACCTAAAAAAGAAAAAATCAACGTTAAATTTACAAAAACTTAACATTAGAATTTTCAAAAAATATTTCTATCGTAGTTGTTTTTTTACTGTTTCCTTTCCATTTTTTATTTATGTAAAAAAATTGAATTACCCAGTAATTATTCTTTTATGAGTATAAAGTTCGTTTTGGGGTATTTTAAAGGTACGGGCAGGTAAATGACTCTGCCTTGGCAGCTCAGACGCTTAAAAAAGAATTAAGTGAAGAAATGAATNNGTTCTATAGTGAGCTTTATATGGTCTTTAATTGTTGGAGGTATAATTGGCTGGTTAGCCGGCATGATCGTAGGCAGAGATGTGCCTGGTGGCATCATTGGTAATATCATCGCTGGTTTCGTTGGTGCATGGCTAGGGACACTGGTATTGGGAGATTGGGGTCCAAATGTGGCGGATTTCGCTATAGTACCAGCAATAATAGGCGCAGCTGTTTTAGTGCTTCTCTTAAGCTTTATCATGAGAGCTTTCCGAAAAGCCAGCTAAAATAAATGTGGATGGAAAAAGCCTCCCTAATCGGGAGGCTTTTCATATAGAATAAAGGTCAAGTTGATCAAAAATCTCTGGTTGATCCTTAAAAGGAGCATAACAGACAACCTTTTCCTTTGTGAATGGATGGTTAAATTCTAATTTTACTGCATGAAGTGCTTGTCTTTTGATGATTGGCTTACCTCCATATAGAATATCACCTATTAACGGATGTCCAATATGTGATAAGTGCACCCTAATTTGATGAGTTCTTCCTGTCTCAAGCCAGCATTTCACATATGAAAAATGTTTGTTGCGATCTTCCTTGATGACTTGAAAATGGGTAATAGCTGCTTGTCCAGCCGGTGATACCCTTCTTCTTGTGGCATGGTGCCTGTCACGCCCAATCGGTTGATCAATACGGCCTGTCTTTTGTGAAAATAAACCATGAACCTTGGCAAGATAGGTACGTTTTATTTCTCTCTTCTCTAACATTTTACTTAAAATCGCCCCAGCAAGTGCATGCTTGGCAAAAACAATGGCACCGGTCGTATCTCGGTCAAGGCGGTGTATTTGATGAATGCCGCTAAACTCCCCATTGGACTGTAAATAGTAGTATGCGGCATTTAAGAGTGAATCTGTTTCCAGATTTGGGTCATTAGGGTGAGTATTTTGAAATGGTGGCTTATTTAAGACTAAAACATGATCATCTTCGAAGAGAATGTCAATTTCAGCAAAAGCCGGAATAAGATTCATTTCCTCTGCTCCAAACATCTGAATTTGCAGTTTTTCCCCTTGACGAAGTGGAGCATTCCAATCGATTTCACTGCCATTCCTGCTTACCTTCTTCTCCATCCTAAAACGGTGTATTAATTTTTTTGGCGCTTCCCAAATGTTTCGAAATACCACGTCCATGGAAGCCCCGTCCCATTCCTTTGGAACTTCTATTTGTAACCAATTTCCTTTTCGAGCTGATTTAACCATATATGCTCCTTTACCTATCCACTAATTACCACAGTAAATACGCGATATTTATGTTATTCTGTACATATATAATACGATAGAAACAGGCAATGTCAAAAGGTGGGTTATTAGTGAAAATAGTGTTTGCCTCGACTCCAAGTCAGGAAGAAGAAATTTGTGAGCTCGTCAGGTATATATACTCTAATGTTTTTCCCAGATATTTTACCGATGAAGAAATTCATCAATTTGAGAAATTAAAGGTGTTGCATACCTCTACTAAGCACTTCGAGGAAATTGGAACATTAAAGGATGCTTTTCAAGTCATGACTTGTATTCAAACCATGATTTCTATTTTAGAATATCCTTGTTTTGATGAACAATATGCTGATATTTTCAATAGGAATGCAACAAACCTGAATGAGTTTGGCATGTTTTTTCCATTTGATTATGAGCAATTTATGACTACGAAAGACTTAAGGAATTCAATGTTGAGTATTTATTCCAAGGCTGATAATGAACTCATTATTTAATAAAAAACTCGCCAATGAACTGGCGAGTTTTCTTTTATTAACGATAAGTTTCCTTCATTAAATAGTAGGATTGCTTCAAGCGTTCGTAATATGACGGTTCATTCCATTCTTCCCAGCGATACAAATAGGCATCATTTTGAACAATTTGGCTGTTCCTTTGAGTTGGAAGGGTGGATTCTACTCCAGCTTGGGAAGTTGTAACAACTGCTACCCTAATACCATCCGTTGATACGCCTTCGGTCAATCCTGTTTTCCAGATATCCCCCATTACTTCTTTTAAACTTGGATCTCTAAAATTAAGCAACTGCCACGGAATCCGACCCTCCATGACTGTATGATCGTTGCTGATGCTTACATCTGTTAATGAATTGAAATCCTTATGATCAGGATTGGCATTTCCAAATTTCAATATCCCAGTTTCATACTCTTCAAATGGAATTTTCGTGTTCGTAGATGGAATGGTTAATTCCTTATTTAAGGCAAGTCGAATAGGATGAAACACTCCATTATTCTTTTGATTCACATTTGGTTCTTTCTTTATCATATTTAGGAGCTGGGCATATTGGTAATAGAAGGTATCGTAATAACTGTCCACCATGATCCGAGATTCCCTTGGACCGTTGAGCTTCACCAAGAAGTCCACTCCAAAATTTGTGTTCACCTTTGCGTTTTCAGACATTGAAATCGACGTTTGACCTTGATTGGCGATAGTATCCAGCAATAAAAAGGTCCCCTGTTTTTGGAAATCAATAGGGCGATTAAATTTTAAAAGGAAATAGAAGTACCCGCTATCAGACGTCATCCTGACTTCCTTTAAAGGATCCTTAGTTGATTTTGTTGTGTAACCTTTTTTTACTCCTGCAAGATCCCAATCAGTAATATTCCCGTCCACTATGATTTTTGTTTCTTTATTGGCCGGTTCAAAGCTAAGCAAACCAAAATGCTGTTCATTTGTCTGTTGATTGTTCCAATATGGACGGCGATCGGGATTATCAAAATCCATCGTATTCCATGTACGTTTAAACCACTCATCCTGCCACGTGAACACCAGACCCCCAGCATAACCCTCTGAAACAATAGAGCGGAATAATTTCTGATCGATATGTCCTTGCTCCGTTTCTGAATGAAAGCCCTGATTCATTCCATACACATTTTTATGGGTCAATCCTCTAGATGAAGGGACACCAAACTCGGCAACGATAACAGGCATATGATGCGAGCTCTTAAGTTCATGCAGATACCCTGCATAATTGTTTTTCTCTCCAAAATGATCCACATAGTCAAGATACTTCTTTTCATAATTCAAAAAATCAGGATAATATGGATATATGTGATAGGAGGCAAAATAACCAGCCTTTAATTCTCCTGTTGGAGTGATATGGTTAGGATTCACTGAGACTAAGTCTTCCGTTTCAAGCGGTTCAGCCGGGTGTTTTAATAGATCTGTTGTTACCCAGTTTGTGAAACTTAGGGTATGCTGCCATTGATAGTTGTCTACTTCATATTTTGCAGCATAATCCAATAGACCTGCTAACCAAATTTCAAAAGGTTGTGCATTATTTGTTTGGAAGTATACCCCATTATATTGTTTTACATTACGATGCTTTTCATTTGTATTGCTAACCATGCTAGGGTCCCACTCAGTACCTATAAGCATCCCAATCACATATTTTGAAATATCATATTTATAAGTTCCTGAAGAATGCCCAGGGCGTTTTGGAAGATTTGCGTTTCCATGGATGATATCAATCATATTTTTAATTTCTAATTTTGCATCATCCGTATTTACCTGTTCAAAGGCGTCCTGGCTATGGATAAGATTCTCCTCGTTTACCCATGTTCCATGGAACAGATACAAAGGCTTTTTGGCAATTTGATTATATTCATACAAGGCCTCATAAAACTCAGGTGGATGGAGTGTATACACTCTTATCGCATTCGCATTCATTGCGCCGATTTCTTTAAACCAGCGAAAATACTCATCTTTTGAAATAGCGGTTTCACCTGGAAAATATCCTGGTTTCCCGATCCCCATATTTACCCCTTTAATTAAAAAGTTCTCCCACTTACCATTCTTTTTAATTTGAATAAAAGAATCTCCAGTTTTACTATTGGTAGTAATTCCTGCTTGTTTCGTTAATTCAATTTTTTCCTGCGGGAATTGCTGACGGAGACCATTTTTCAAGATATCCTTCATCATTGGCACATAGGCTGTCCAGTAAAACGAATCTTTTTCTCCAAAATATCTCTTCCAAAGATCAATCCCCTTTGTCTGGTAGATATTAGGGATCTCAGGTTCATCTGCATAATCACCAGAAAAGTAATAAGACGAGTATTTGGCATTTTGATGATAAATAACAGCAGGAAATTTGTCAGGAATTCCATAGGCCTCAAGCCGCTTTTTTGCAGTTTCTGATATCGGAAGTTTATAAGACGCTAAAACCTCATTTGTATCTCTTGGTTCAACAATGTCGAACCAATATTGATATGTCCCTGTAAATTCATTTTCAAAATGAGCTTTTCCTTTTTTCGTCAAATTAAAGAGAAGGCCACTTTTACGAACATCCTTTTTCTCCACAGCGACGATATAATTATTCTTACTAACAAAAACAAAACCCTCACCTTTAAAAGACCACTTTTTTTGCTGCTTCTTATAATTTTGTTTAACCCATTCAGGCACTTCATTACTATTTAGGTCTGAGAAATAACGACCGGTCCATCCCGTCCATTCCACATTTAAAAGGTTTGAAATTTTATCTTTCACCACTTCCTCTGTTGGACTGGCAAATGTATTAAATTCGGCAATTAACGTTTTCTTATTCTTAGACTGAATAAGTGTCGTTTCTAAACGTTCAGCTTCCTCAGCTGTTAGCCCACCATAAATTTTTTCTGATCGTTTCCCAGTAGGATTTATTCCATTAAAATCTTTTTTATACACTCCATATTGATCTGTTAAATAAAATACATCATAGTTTTTTAAATTCTTAGGTAGGGGAACTATTTTGTACTTATTTCCTGATTCAGGATAAAACCCTTTATAGTCGGATACGCTGGAATAGCGATTGCCATGTAGCAAATATTTAGAGTTGTTTAAAACCCAAACTAACCCTTTATGCTCCCGAAATGTTTCATTTGGAACTGTTTTATCTAAGATCAACACATTTAACGGTTTTGAAGACTGAATAGCCCACAGCCAAAATGGACTTGTAATGAGAATAAGGAAAGAAATCGCATAAATTATCAAGAAAACCCTTTTTTTCATTTAGATACACCTTTTCTCTTCATATCTCCCCAGCTTGTTTCACCTCGTAGAATTTGCCAAACTCCCTCACAGCGCCACAATACAGTCATTGGCCTAAACCAAATGGTTTCTGTTAAAGAATACAGAAATAACTTGATAAGATCTGACACCTTCGGATATTTAGTTAAGCTCCATTCTTCAAGCAGAACTGCTGCCATTGAAAAAATGGAGCCATAAAGACATGAAAGTAAAAATAATAAAATAGCAAATTCAATATAGATTCCACCAAAGAGGAGGCATAGTATCATAAAAATATAACCAGTCAATTCTATGATCGGTCCTAAAAATTCTACAATCCAAAAGTAGGGAAACGCCAGCATTCCAATAGAACCATATTTTGGATTAAAGGTGATTTTTCGATGTGCCCACAGACTTTCAAACAATCCTCGATGCCAGCGGCGTCTTTGTCTACGTAAAAATTTTACATCCTCAGGTACTTCAGTCCAACATACAGGATCAGGTACATAAACAATTTTTTTATTTAATTTTTTCTCTTTTAACAATCGATGCATTCTGACTACAAGTTCCATATCTTCCCCTACAGTATCCACTTTATAACCACCTGCTTCCATCACCCAATGCTTTGAGAAAACACCAAAAGCACCTGAAATAATCAGAAGAAGATTATGCCTGCTTAGGCCAATCCGTCCCATTAAAAAGGCACGTAAATATTCAATTATTTGCATAATAACAATGGGATTATGCGACAATCCAATTTTATAAATATGTCCATTTTGAATTTGACAGCCATTAGCTATCCTTACACTGCCACCGGATGCTATCACTTCTTCATTTGAATCGATAATGGGTTTCATCACTTTTAAAAAGGCATCCTGTTCCAATACAGAATCCCCATCAAGCGAACAAAAATAGGGATAGTGAGAAAAATTCAATCCTACATTAAGAGCATCTGCTTTCCCACCATTTTCTTTATCGATTAAAAAAAGATTGGTCAGAATAGTGGATTGATATATTTTTTTGATTGGCTTTGCCTCAATTTGTTTTCTGACCACCCTTTTGATTTCCTTCATATCATAATGCTCAATCATTTTTTCCAATGTTCCATCAGTCGAACCATCATTAATGACAACCACTTCGAACGTTGGATAATTAATGCTCAATAAGGAACGAACACTTTGAATAATCCCAACCTCTTCATTGTATGCTGGAACAAGAATGGAAACTGGTTTCGTATAAATATCTTCTAAGTAGTCTTCATAGATTTGGTCTCGATCAAGATGGTATTTTTTACGCAACTGAAACACAGAAATTAACAATATCACAGAATAAAAGACAATAACAATTATCATATAAATAGCGATAAACCATGCAAATGCCTTAACAATCTCTCCCCATTGAATCCAATGCATTGCTATTCTCCTTTATTCAGCCATTCAAAGGCCATATCTTTTGCGAATGGATCCTGTGATGTAAGTAGTACTTGTTCCAATAGTTCTTTACCATGTATAAATCTACTAATGGCCTGTCCAGCCTGAGATCGGACCCACCAAGATGGATCTTGCAATAGTTCCAATAATCTCGGAATACCTTTCTCCTCCTGTATCTGTCCGATTAATTTAGCGGATACCATTCTTTCTTGCCATTTAGGTGAGTATAGAAGTTCTAAGAACGGATCAACATATTGGACATACCCTATATTTGCAATTGCCTTGAGTGCTCTCAATTTTATCTCACCATCATATTTAGAAAAAATATCCTCCAAAAAAACTATATACCTTTTCTCTTTTTTTATTGAAATAACCTCCAAAATAGCCCGTTTTAATTGATCACTGCTTCTATTAAAATGAAGAACAAACTGGTCAAATTGTTGAGAGTTTGCCCGAATTAGAATATTTCGATATTCGTATTCAGATAAGGTCGGAAACTTTGTTGTTAACAATTCAAGTAGTCCTGGATCATTAAATGAAGCTAAAATCCTTAATGCTTGTATAGTTTCATCATGTGTTTGCCTTTTCTTATTAATAAAGATAGAGATATCTTTTAAAAAGGAAACCATATATAAATCCTCTATTTGATGCAGCATATTCATTCGAATACTCCATCGCCTACTTTTAAGCTGCTTTCTGAAATAATCAGATAAATAATATTCAGCAATGTTTGCTAACTGTTCTTTTTCTTCTTTTCCCTCCGTAACTTTTGAATATTTACTAAGCAATTCTTGAATGGCTATTATTTGAAAATGAGTATTTGGAGTTAATACCCGAAAGTTTCCTCCATTTGTCAAAACGTTAAAAAGAACAGGATTATATTTTTCCTTCAATTCATTAATCTTAGCTCTTTTCCTATTAACAATCATTTTTCTTATAATTAAGTATAATAGTAAAATAATTAAAGTACTTAGACTTAAAATGGTAAGAATGGACAGATAGAGCAATTCATTTTTTAGCATTTATTCTTCAATCCTTTGCACTAATTGCTCGATGGTAGCTTTAATCCCTTTTATACTAAACGGCTTTGTTCTATATTCACTGGCACCAAGTCTTTTTGCTTTTTCTATATTTGCTTCACTTTTTCTCTCCGACAACATCAGAATTGTTATATCTTGATCCCCTTTGATATTTTTTATGTTTTTTAAAACTTCAATTCCGTCCATCATCGGCATTGTACCATCTACTATCACAAAGTGCTTCCCTTCTTTATTTAATTGCTTGGAATCAAAAAACTGATATCCATTTTCAAATTCAGTAATTTGAATTTCCCAATGCTTAAATATAATTGTTTGGATAATCCTAATTATAGTCGCCCGAATAAAACTATCATCATCAATAATAGAAATATTTAATATCATATAGTTTTACTCCATTCTTTTTTTAAATATTTGTTAATCATTAATTATAATAAATGTTAAATCATAAAGCACTTATTTACAATTATTCTAATAAAATTTTCATTCTAAAAATAAAAGGACTATTCGATATCGAATAGTCCACAAAATGTTAATGATTTATTAATTTTAAAAACCAGTCTAGAAGAACACCGCCAAAATATACTCCAAATACACCGACAACTGCTGAAAAAACCGGTGGTGCCGGTAATGGCAGCTTTAGAAATTTGAATAACATCCCTACAATTAATCCTGCTATTAATGCCAAAAAGACTTCTTTCATAGTCGATTCCTCACTGTAAGTTAATTAGTAATTGCTTTGTGATATCTCGCCTTTGCAAATGGCAATACCAGAGCTTGCCCCAATGCGTGTTGCTCCTGCTTCAATCATGGCTAAAGCATCTTCTCTGCTTCGTACACCGCCGGAGGCTTTTACACCAATCTCAGGTCCAACTGTTTCTCTCATCAAACGGATATCTTCAACAGTGGCACCGCCAGTTGAAAATCCAGTTGAGGTTTTAACAAAATCTGCTCCCGCTTTAACGGATAGGCGGCAAGCACGGATCTTTTCCTCATCTGTTAACAGACAAGTTTCAATAATGACTTTAACTAGTGCTTTTCCCTTTGATTCTTCGACTACAGCACGGATATCTTGTTCAACGAGGTCATCTTGCTTATCTTTAAGGGCACCAATATTAATGACCATATCAATTTCACCAGCGCCATTTTCAATGGCATTCTTCGTTTCGAACGCTTTTGTCTCAGTGGTTGATGCTCCAAGAGGAAAACCTATTACCGTACATACCTTTACTTCTGGTTTATCTGCAAGTGCTTCGGCTGCTGTTTTCACCCATGTAGGATTCACACAAACTGATGCAAAGGTATACTCCTTGGCCTCTTCTGCCAATTTTACAATTTGTTCTTTAGTAGCATCCGCTTTTAACAATGTATGATCAATCATTTTTGCGATATCTTGATTCATAATATTTTCCCCCTATATTTAATGAACTTTACGATAGTTTATCCAAAGTAACTATAACAAAGTCATTGAACATTTGTAAATAACATTATGAACAAAAGTAAAAAAATGTGATCAAAAAAAGACTAAATAACGATAAAGAGCCATTTAGTCTTGCTTATCTAGTAAAAATTGTGCTGTAAATTGATCCGTCACGAGGACATTAGCGTAACCACCTTTAAGTGCACCATAAATACCAGCAATTTTGTGCGGTCCGCCTGCCACAAGGATCGACTGTTCTTTATTTTTTAATTCGGCTAAGTTAATCCCAAGTGTTCGTTCATCCAAACTCGTGTTACAAATATTCCCATTATGATCAAAAAACCTAGAACAAATGTCACCCACTGCATTTCCTTCTAATGATTCAATATCACTTTCTGAAAAATAGCCTAATTGAAATAGTAAAGAATCTGTATTGACTGTTCCAATCGTAAATAAAGCAATATTTGCTTGTTTTCCTAATTCCAAAACTTTGCGAATATGTCGATCAGCCTCCATCGCTTGCTTCACAACTACATGATCAACTATGGCAGGCAATGGAAGATGATGTGGAGTCGTATTAAAGGCCTTTCCAAACAGGTACAAAATCTCAGAGATATACGTATTTGTTTCCGAGTGGCTAACCCCGCCTTTTAATTGAACAACTTTTACGTTTTTAAGTAATTTCTGCTTTAATTCAACAGCTACGTGATAAATAGTCGTTCCCCACGTTACCCCGATAATGTCCTCATCTTTAACAATTTCATGAAGGTACAACGCCGCTTTTTCACCAAGATAATTTTTTATGAAATGGTTCTCATATTGCGGAATTGAGGCAACAATTGCCTTTTTTAAATGAAATTTTTGTTCCAGCTTTGTCTCCAGATCACTACTATCCTCGGTTGGGTCCATAATATTAATTTGGACTATACCGTCACTTTTTGCCTGCTGCAAAAGCCGGGATACAGTTGGCCTAGAAACTCCAAGAATCTTAGCAATTTCATTTTGATTATAATCAAGCAAATAATACAATTTAGCGGCTTCTATAACCTTACCTAGTTTTTCACGATCCAATGTCCTCACCCAAAACAATTTTATAATAAGAATTTACATTTGTAAAATATCCATTGAACAATTTTGCATATTACATGATTGGATTTTTTACGGGGAAATATAACCATAAATGTTTTCATTTTAGCCATGAAACACCAATAAAAAAGGATTTCATTCTTTGTATACTAAAACTATAAAGGTGCTAAAGGAGGAGAGCATTTGCAGAAATTTGGGATATTACTTTTCCAGTACCGGAAATGGGTAGTTGGTATTTGGTTGTTCTTCATCGTTATATTGGGATATTTTGCGTTACATTTGCCCTCAGTGTTAAGTGGCAATGGTTTCGAATATAGAGGTCAGTATAATCTAACAAGGCAAGTGCTTGAAAGAAATTTTAATCAACCCAAATCAACCATCATCCTTTTATTTGAAAAAGAAAAGTCAGCCAGTTCAAGTGACTTTCATACATTTATCAATCAAACCTTTAACCGCATTGATGGATTTGATCAGGCAAAACAAATCATTACACCATCACCACAAAATGGAATGATGAAGGGCAACTTTGCATACGGTTTGATAACCTTTGATAAAAAGTCGGAAAGCCTCTCAGAAGAAATTACTGAGCTAAAAAAGATGCTTCACAATCGAGATGGGTTTACTGTTACGCTGACAGGGGAACCCCTTATCGTAAAGGATCTTAATTCAGCCAGTCAGGAAGATTTGGCTAAAGCAGAGATGATTGGTCTTCCGATCGCTTTAATTGTTCTGATACTGGCATTTGGCGGGCTTGTTGCCGCTGCCCTGCCCCTTGTGATCGGGGTCGTCTCCATTCTTACCACAATGGGAATTGTCTACTTTTTTAGCTACAAACTTGATTTAACCATATTCATTTTAAATATCGTTCCAATGATTGGGCTTGCCTTAAGCATTGATTTTGCTTTGTTATTTATTAATCGCTATAAAGAGGAGATAAAAACGAATTCCATCCTGATTGCCATTAAAATTACGGTTGCGACCGCCGGGCGTTCGATAATCTTTTCGGCTCTTTGCGTGTTTATTGGTTTATCCGGCCTATGGTTTATTCAAATTGATATATTTCAAAATGTTGCTTTAGGTGGGATGACTGTTGTATTCCTATCTGCTCTTTGTGCATTAACCTTTTTGCCGGCGTTGCTTGCACTATTAGGTAAAAACATTAATAAATTTAGTTTCGTTCAGCTCTCAGATCAGAAAAACAATTTATGGCACAGGTTTGCCGAACTGGTCATGAGGCGCCCTGTCATCATGTCTGCTTCGGCATTGATCATCCTTTTGATAGGTCTTAGCCCTGTGAAACAAATGACATTAGCCATTCCAGGTACAGATTCTTTGCCCCCCAACTACCCTTCCCGCATCGCTTTGGAAACCTTCAAAGATCAATTTGAAGCAAAGGATAGAAGGGATGAAAAAAAGGTAACGATTGTTTTACAATCAGTTGGCGAAATGGCAAAGAAAACCAACCTTGAACAGGCAATTCATGTCATCCAACAATTAGAAAGGGACAAGCTGGTTTCCTACGTGGATTCCCCGTTTTCTGTAACTGGTATGGAAGGAGCGGACCAATTCGTTCAGCTGACCACATATGGTGATCAAGACAAGGTTGCCCCGTTGTTAGAACATTATATAAGAGAAAACAAAATGCGGCTTGATGTATTCCTAAAAGCTGACGGCCATTCATCAAAAGCACGACAATGGGTCAGTGACTGGTCCAAGAAGGATTTAGGAATGAAAGCAAGCTTTGGCGGATCCATCAAGTTTGAACAAGAAATTTTTTCTGAGATCATAAAAAAGACACCATATGGCTTACTATTAATTGTTGTATCCACTCTCATTATTTTGATGGCTGCCTTCCGTTCTGTTCTCATCCCACTTAAAGCCATTTTAATGAATATTCTTAGCTTGGGTTGTACCTTTGGCATTGTCGTGTGGATTTTTCAATTGGGGCACTTTGGGATTAGACCTGTCAATATTGGACTGATTCTTCCAGTCTTTGTATTTACACTTGTTTTCGGACTTTCCATGGATTATGAAGTTTTTCTCATTTCACGGATTCAGGAACACTACTTAGAAACAGGTAATAATAGCTTGGCCACCATTGAAGGATTGACAAAGACCAGTAAAATTATTACATCTGCCGCGGCCATTATGATTGTCGTAACTGGTGCATTTGCTTTTACTGGTGTCATGCCAATAAAGCAACTTGGAGTCGGTATTGCTGTGGCAATATTTATTGATGCCACAATTGTCAGAATGGTACTTGTTCCCGCCCTGATGAAATTGTTGGGCGACTGGAATTGGTGGTTCTTTGGCTTGAAAAATACACAGGAAATCAAACATCGAAAAAAGCCAGCATAATATATGAGCTGGCTTTTTTACTGTTTAAATTTTTTTTATTCGAACAGTACTTTACTAATGGCACGGGTTCCTTCTGAGGCTCTTTTTTCAGGAATGTAGAACCTCTCTACGTACCACTTTTTGCTTCTGCACTATTTTCTCATGCATGTAGAACCCTCAACCTGTTTCCGATTGGAACTTCCCAAAATATCAATTATCTACATTAAACATTCTTCGCATAAAACTGGCTGGGAATCTTGCTTAAAACTACATAAAGGCTAAGTGGTTCACCGCCACTGTTTAGAAAGGACATCTCTTCTTCACTATTAACATGAATTAAGTCTGCTTCAGCGACTTCTGTCTCTGTTCCGTTAATAATCAATGTTCCATTTCCAGTCAAAACATATAAGTACACTTCTGTTCCGGGATGCTTATGAGTTGGGAGTTTTTGGCCAGGTAAAAAGTTCAACACAAATGCGGTGGTTTCCCCTTTTTTGTAAATAATTCGTTTGGTAAATTTCTCTTCACTATACTCCATATATGCTTTTACAGAATTCTTTTCCATTACACTACCTCCTATAAAAAATCTTACTTTCATATTAATCGAAAATTTTTTTCAACTAAGTGCACCTTATCACATGTAGTATGCCCCAACTAAAAGAAAAGCCCGCCATTGATGGCGGACCTTACATTAGAATTGTTTTTGCTCCAATAAAGGATGAACCTTTATGTAAAGCTTGTTTGTTTACTTCAATTAGATGATGTTTATCTTCAGAAAGGACTTTTTTTAAGGATTCAATAATCGAATGGGTCGTGACAATTTTGGTTTGTTCTATGAATGCCCCTAATAAGATCATATTGGCCACACGAGAGTTTCCAAGATCGTTGGCTAAATCTGTAGCCGGAATTTCGATTACATTAATATCGGTTCGTTCCGTTACTCTCATCACTAATGATGAATTTATGATAAGGAGACCACCGGCATGAACGCGTGGCTCAAATTTATCAAATGATGGATTATTAAGCACAATAGCAGTAGTCGGGTTTGTTACTAATGGAGATGATACCGGTTCATCACTGACCACAACAGCACAGTTGGCCGTTCCTCCCCGTTGTTCTGGTCCATATGATGGAAGCCAAGAGACACCTTTTCCTTCCAGCATGCCGGCATAGGCAATTAGCTGCCCCATTGACATAACACCCTGTCCACCAAATCCGGCAATGATGATTTCTTCTAGCATCATTCCTTCCCCCCATCTTTATTTTTATAAACACCAAGAGGATAAACCGGAACCATGTTATCTTTTACCCATTCCAATGACTCAGTAGGATTAAGCCCCCAGTTAGTTGGACAGGTGGATAATATCTCAACCATCGAGAAGCCTCCCCCTTTTTTCTGAGTTTCAAATGCCTTTCGGATTGCTCTCTTTGCCTTTTGTATATGAGGAACATCGTGGGTTGAAACCCGTTCAATATAGGCTGCCCCATCTAGCGTTGAAATCATTTCGCAAACTTTAATAGGAGAACCCTGGATTTGAACATCCCTCCCGAATGGAGTCGTGGCAGTTTTTTGACCGATTAAGGTCGTGGGTGCCATTTGGCCGCCGGTCATTCCATAGATTGCATTGTTAACAAAAATAACGGTAATATTTTCTCCTCTAGCTGCAGCATGGATTACCTCACTGATCCCAATAGAGGCAAGATCCCCGTCACCTTGATAAGTAAATACAAATCGGTCCGGTAAGACTCGTTTTACCCCTGTTGCTACTGCCGGTGCACGCCCATGCGCTGCTTGTGTCATATCACAGTTAAAATACTCATACGATAACACTGAGCAGCCTACCGAAGCCACACCGACTGTATCCTCGAGAATGCCCATTTCCTCTAACACTTCACCAACAAGACGATGGATCACTCCATGAGTGCATCCAGGGCAATAATGTGTTGGCTTATCGGTAAGTCCGCTTGTTTTTTCAAATACCGTTTTCATTGTCATACGGTAACACCCCCGGCAACCACCATGATTTTCTGATAAATCTCCTCTTGAGTTGGGACCACTCCGCCAGTTCGTCCAAAGAAATCGACTGGGGCATGACCGTTGACAGCCAAGCGGACATCCTCAATCATTTGTCCTGCACTCATTTCAACTGAAATATAGCTGATAACCTGATCTCTCGTTTCGATGAACGGCTTTTCAGGGAATGGCCATAATGAAATCGGTCTGATTAGGCCTGCTTTTATGCCTTCTTTCCTAGCCCTGTTTATAGCATTCATGGAAATCCTTGCTACTGTTCCAAAAGCAACTATAATATAGTCGGCATCTTCAACTAGGTATGTTTCATAACGGACTTCATTTTTCTTCATCACAGCAAACTTCTGCTGTAAATTCCAATTTCGCTTCTCAAGACCCTCGGCATCTAACTCTAAGGAAGTAATAATTTTCGGTCCCCCATCACCTCGAGTCCCGCTTGTTGCCCACTCTTTACTGTATACTGGCTTTTCAGAACGAACAGTAAATTCGACAGGCTCCATCATCTGTCCCAGCATACCATCCCCCATTAAAATTACAGGGGTTCGATATTGATCAGCTATATCAAAGGCATCTTGGGTAAGTTCCACAATTTCTTGTAAACTGGCAGGTGCTAGGACTGGTATGTGATAATCCCCATGTCCACCGCCTTTGGTTACTTGGAAATAGTCTGATTGTGCCGGCTGGATATTTCCTAAGCCGGGGCCGCCTCGAACAATATTACAGATAACCGCTGGAAGCTCTGAACCTACTAAATAAGAAATCCCTTCCTGCTTTAAGCTGAAACCAGGGCTTGAAGAAGATGTCATCACTCTTGCGCCTGCAGAAGATGCTCCATAAACCATATTTATTGCTGCAATTTCACTTTCTGCCTGCAAAAAGAGCCCGCCAACCTCTGGAAGTCTTCTTGCCATGTATGCGACTAATTCACTTTGCGGTGTAATCGGGTATCCAAAAAAATACTTGCAGCCGGCATGAACTGCCGCTTCTGCGATTACTTCATTGCCTTTCATTAACACTTTCCCCATTAGAAAAACTCCTTCCCATCACACGGTTTGCAATACTTTTACCGGTCTATATACAGCGATCACGGAATCAGGACAAACCTGGGCACACTTTGCACAGCTTATACAGTTCTCTTGATGAAGTACTGTTGCTGGCCTGTATCCTTTTCCATTTAGAGAATCCGCCAGAAAAATAACATTTGTAGGGCATACTTGCACACAAAGACCGCAAGATTTACAGATCTCTTCATTAAAAACAACTCTTTTTTCCATGGTAACTTCCCTCCATCCCTATATTTCCCACGGCAATTTTAGAAAACGTGTGATCCAAACCACCTTGTTTTTTTCGGCAAACCCAGCAGCTTCCTCTTTAAATTGATTTGAAATAGTTGTATATAAAAAAGGAATTTGTAAGTGATCGGCCAAGCTGTTGCTTAACTCTAAGCCTTTTGATATATCTTCCAAAGATGTTTCGCTGCCGACATTGGAATTGTTTATAATTCCAGTAATCTTTAAACGGGAGGCTTTCTCAATTTGCTCGACCGTGTATTTTGCCCCCTCCAATGTACTCACATAAGGACGGTTTCCATTAAGAACAAACCATAATTCTGGATTTAAATCCTTCCATTCATGAAAGTACTGTCCTAATGCCATTGCTCCGTCTTTATCTCCACCTGCATCGACAATTAATTGATAGCGTGGGTCGTGCATGACTCGGTACATCTCTCCCGAAACAATCGGCAGGTCTGCTGTTGCTAAACGGCCCCTTGGTGCGATCATTTCTATACCCTGATTTTGTAATAAATCAGAAACATCCCTCGAACGATAATAAGGATTGATGATATCTAAATCATTTAACGCCACCATTTCATGTTTTTGTCTTTCAAATAATGCTAAATTAATAGCAATTTCTGTTTTTCCACTTCCAAAATGGCCTGTTAATATAGTAATCTTGCTATTTCTTTTCAACCGCTTCAGCTCCTCCTTCCACGGTAATAATGTAAACGCTTTCAAATTTTTTCTTTAATAAAAAATCTATAAATATTATAATAGACAATTCTCCATTTCGCTTTGATGAATCTCACATGTCACTTTATTGTCACTTTTGTAAATCTTGAAGAAAAAAGAAGTTCCAAGGAACTTCTTCAAGGAACTTCTTTACGCCATAAAGGATAGAATTACTTTTTGCGGTAATTCTGTTTCACCATTGCTTTTACTTTTTAGTTGCCCGCAAGCAGGCATCTCAAATGAAAAATCCTCAACACCATTTGGAATGACGCCTTTTTTCTTTAATTGTGAAAAAACTCTTTGCATAGCATCCTCAGTAGAAATTATTTCCTGTGAATGTTCTAATTGAAAACACTCTACACATGTTTCAAAAATATTTTCATCAATCTGTTCTTCAGCAAATACTAATTTCGCACCTGCAATTGCTTCAACTTCTTGATTTTCTAGTTCAATAATGGTTGTAATGTTCATTGTTTTCCCCCCATGTTTTACTTACTTTTATTATAAAACCATTTTACCCNNACCCTTTAGATATGATGAAAACGTTTTTTTCATTTTTTATTCAAATGTTTTTGACAAATTTCTGTCAGTTTTTTCATATTTCCAAATAAACAACAAATACTATGGAGACCTTTTACATTTAGGGGGTCATTTGATGTTAAACAAACCGTTTTGGACTTTCCTTTTCACTGTTTTGTTAGTATTGCCTTCCTCCCTTACAACCTATGCGGAGGAACGACCAAGCATTGATTTACGTCTCCTAGAAACAACAGATATTCATGCTGATCTGGTTAATTATGATTATTACCAAACCAAGGTTGATCATCGCATTGGTTTGGTGAAAACAGCCACACTTATCAAACAGGCAAGAATGGGAGCCAAAAATTCCTTATTATTTGATTGCGGAGATCACCTAAAAGGAAATCCACTTGGGGAATATTTAGCTAGAATTAAAGGGATTCATTCCGGTAAAATCCACCCGGTTTACCGCGCTTTCAATTATTTGGGTTATGATACCATAACAATTGGAAATCATGAGTTTAACTATGGATTAAAATTTTTAAATGCAGCTTTAAAAGGCGCAAATATGCCGGTGGTAAACGCTAATGTTTATTCCGTCAAAACGAATAATCCCTATTTTAGACCCTATGTCATATTAAAAAGAAAATTAACGGATCTAAATGGAAAGCAGCATGAATTAAAAATTGGTGTTATTGGATTCTTACCTATCCAAATCATGAAATGGGATAGAGCCAATCTTGAGGGCAAAGTCTATGCCAAACCAATTTTAGAGGCAGCCCAGCATTTTATCCCGCAAATGAAGGCAGAGGGGGCAGATTTAATTGTCGCACTTGCCCATACTGGGATCAGCGGTGATCCTTACCGTCCGGACACTGAAAATGCCGTCTATTATTTAACTAAAATTCCTGGTATTGATGCAATTCTTTCCGGTCATTCTCACAGTGTATTCCCTGGTCCAGTATATGAAAAGCTGCCTCATACTAATCTTAAAACCGGGAATATAAACGGAAAACCGGTCGTCATGGCAGGAGCATTCGGCAACCACTTGGGTATTGTTGATCTGAAGCTCAGTTATTTTGAAGGGAAATGGAAGGTAGTAAAAGGAATATCCAAAGCCATTCCTATTGCAGATACAAGCGGAAAACCACTTGTTAAAAGTGATAAAGGACTATTTAAGACGATCAAAGCGGATCATCAAGAAACCGTTGATTTTATTAAACGAATTGGACTTTGACATAAAATGTTAATGTTTTTTTCATAAATTATCTATTGTTTTTGCGAAACAATGAATTAAAATAATAGCTGTTGTCCGACCTTTTATATGACTCTGGTTGAATATTTCAAGCTGTGAAATAGTTGGCTATGAAAAAAGTTCGGACAACATGACCTCCTTATTATGGTCATGTTTAACTTTACTTCTCTTGACTATTTTAATAAAATATTTGTATAAAGAAATTTGCGGTGTTTTAGGTGGAGTCTGTCAAAACGGGCTCCTTTTTGGTTTAAAAGGACACTGTCAGTACATATATTGAGAAGAGGTTGATCCATGTCCACACAAGCACTCATAGCATTAGGCGTATTTCTTGTTACATACGCTTTTATCGTAACAGAAAAGCTTCATCGGACCATCATCGCCATGATAGGCGGCATCTTAATGATTCTGTTGGGGATTGTCGACCAAAAAGTGGCTCTGCATCATATTGATTTCAATACGCTCGGCCTTTTAACAGGCATGATGATCATTGTTACTATTACGTCTGAGACAGGATTATTTAAATACATAGCCATTTGGTCAGCCAAAAAAGTGAAGGGCGATCCATTAAAAATCTTACTTGTCCTAGGAATCATCACAGCTTTAGGTTCTGCCTTTTTAGATAATGTCACGACTGTTCTATTAATGGTACCGGTAACTTTCAGTATTACAAGACAATTACGAGTCAACCCTATCCCTTTTTTAATTACTGAGGTAATTGCCTCTAATATTGGGGGAACATCTACCCTAATTGGAGACCCTCCAAATATTATGATTGGCAGTGCGGTAAAAGAGTTAACCTTTATGGAGTTTATTTATAATCTTACTGCTATTTCCTTCTTTGTTCTTTTTGTCAATATTGCCATTTTAGCCTTTATCTATCGGAAACAATTGAAAGCTTCTCCAGAACTAAAAGCTAATTTGATGGATTTAAATGAAAAAGAAGAAATTACCGATAAAACCTTGTTGAAGAAGTCATTGTTTGCCCTTGCCATTACGATTCTCGGTTTCTTCCTTCACCAAATGCTTCATATTGAATCGGCTACTGTAGCTCTGACTGGTGCCTTTTTACTACTGCTGTTAACGGGAGAAGAGTATCTGGATAAATCATTTTCTAAAGTAGAATGGACAACCATCTTCTTCTTTATTGGACTATTTGTCCTTGTTTCTGGACTAATTGAAACAGGCATTATTTCGATGTTGGCCGATTATACTGTTCATGTAACAGGAGGTAATGTAACCACAGCTTCCCTGTTAATTTTATGGGTCAGCGCGATTGCATCTGCCTTTATTGATAATATTCCGTTTGTTGCCACCATGATTCCGATGATCAAGGATATGGGAGATTTGGGTATTCAAAACCTAGAGCCCCTTTGGTGGAGTTTATCGCTTGGAGCGTGCTTGGGAGGTAATGGCACATTAATTGGCGCCAGTGCCAATGTTATTGTTGCCGGGCTTGCTGCAAAGGAAGGATACCACATTACATTCGGAAAATTTTTACTCATTGCCTTTCCGTTAATGATCTTGTCCATTATTATTTGTACAGCCTATATCTACTTAAGATACTTAATTTAGGGGTGGAGAAATGAAAATTTCTTATAAATACAATGATCAAATTCTTCAAATGAATGAAGCTTTAAATGGTGATGATGTAGAATTTTTCATTACATTATTGGATGTACAATTTAAACAAAGACTTCAGAAAGTCCAAGCCTATTTCGAAGAAAATAAGGTTTTAACGGATCTTTTTGTTTATCCTCATCAGAACAACCGATACCAAATCATTGTAAAAAAAGACTTCTATAATGAATTTTTAATTCAACTATTCAAGCAACAACTGTTGGACGAGATCAAATGGATAACGGCTGCCAATTAAATGGCAGCCGTTATTTTATCCATATTTTCTAAAACACGCTTATTCAATTCCGGATTGTAGAGGGTTGCACAGTTTCTTCCCTTTTCTTTTGATTTATACATAGCTAAATCTGCACATTTGATTAAGTTATTTAAATCTTCCCCATGAAAAGGATAAACGCTCACTCCGATACTTGGGGTTATATGGTATTTTTGATCATAAATCATGAAAGAATCGTTCATTACCCTCAGGATAAGATTGCCCACCTCTTCTGCATCATTCATACTATGCAAATGAGGGGCCAATAGGACGAATTCATCACCGCCAAATCTTGCTAAGATATTATCATGATCCAATATGCTCATGAGTCTCTCCGTTACAGATTTCAGCAATAAGTCGCCTGCCTCGTGGCCCAAACTATCATTAACCACCTTAAAGTGATCTAAGTCTAAAAGAATAACTCCCAGTAACTCATTTAATTGGTCATGTTCAGCCTTATATGTTTCAAGATATGATTTAATAAACCAACGATTAGGTAGCCCCGTTAAGGCATCATGATAAGCCATTTGAACAATTTTCTTCTCAGCATTTTTCAAATCAGTAATATCCAAACCAAATCCTAAAAGATATTCTTTATCGAATTCCGGCACATGAATAATGGTTTTACCGGTAAACATGTAGGATTCATTTCCCTGAAAGCCTGCCTTCACTTCCCCCGTTTTCAAGGTGCGAGTCCGCCAAACCTCCAAGTCTATATCTCGATTCATTTTAGCAATAGGCTCAGGAAAAAAGTCGTAAACCGTCTTTCCCACCAGCTCCTCCAATGTCATTCCATTTAAATCACAGGCCTGTTTATTGGCAAATATGGTTCTGCCATCAGGCTCCTCTAAAAAAACATTTATTGGCAGGGCATCAAGGACCTTTAAATATAGAGAAGAATTTAGCTGAAGCATTTTTAATAAATCTTTTTCTTTCTTTTCCATCTCAGCAATTTTTAACTTTAGACTCTCAATACTCTCCTCATTATGAGTTTGTTGGTTCATACTTCAACCCACCCTCTATTACCAATATTCTACATCTTAATATTATTTTACCTATTTTTATTATTGAGAACTAATACCCAATTCCAACAATTTATTGAATATTACCTATATCTAATATCTAAGTTTTCACCTAATGTTCAAGAAATTCACCATTTAGTTCCATATTAAGCTTTAAAATTTTTTTATAATGTAAGAGTAATCGCCCATAACTAAAGAATGGTTGTGATAGAATGAAGAAATTACTTTATATTACGGCAAATCCAAAAGGTTTAATGAAATCAAAAGGATTGCAAATAGGTGAAGCGTTTCTTGAATCATTCAGACAAGAACGCCCGGATGTAATAATTAATAGAATCGATTTATTCAATTATGAGATTGCGCATATGGATGCTGACTTAGTCAGCGCCCGCGGCAAACTTGCCGGCTATGGATACACTATGGATCAGTTAACAGAGCCAGAAAGAGAAAAAATTCAACAGATGCATGCCGTTGCAAATGAATTTATGGAAAACCAATATTATGTTTTTGTATCACCGGTTTGGAACCTTAATTTACCCGCTATATTAAAAGCTTATTTGGATAACCTGTTTGTTGCAGGTAAAACCTTTGATTATACACCAGATGGTCCTAAAGGGCTTTTGACAGGGAAAAGGGCCATTCACATTCAAACAAGAGGTGGACTTTATACAAACACACCATTAGGAGAACTGGAATCCGGTGACCGCTATTTAAAAATCGCTCTGAGTTTTCTTGGGATTGAAGTAATGGATTCAGTTATTTTTGAAGGCTTTGATTATTATCCAACTAAGATTGAAGAAATGTTGGCTTCTGCTAAAGAGAAGGCCCGAATAGCTGCAAAATTATATTCACAATCAATGATGTCCGTTTAATCTGTCCTTTTTTAAAGCTTCCATTTTGGAAGCTTTTTTTGGTACAATGATTTCTGAGAAAATAATGTAATAATTGAAAACTTTTTATCTATTTTCGTCGAAATGACATCATCCATTGTATAATGAGATTAATTGATTTATTTTCTAGGAGTTTATTTAATGATTAAGGAATATGTTACAAACATTGCTATATTGATAGCTGCCTTTTCTTTAATGGGTCAGTTTTTTAAAGATCGATCGCTGTCAGTTACCTCTTCTATACCTACTAAATTACTAGCTGGTTTTTTTCTAGGAATTCTCGGTAATATTTTAATGATATTTAGTATAAAGATTAGTTCCACCATTATTGTAGATTTGAGACATTTGGCTATTGTGATTGCAGCGGCATTTGGAGGTTTTTTCCCGGCTATGGTTGCCTCCATTATTATTGCTCTAGGGAGATTTGTTCTTTTTGGTTTTAGTGCTTCAGCAGTCTTACCGGCAATTGGTGCTATTCTGATTGGATTTGGCTGTGGACTAGTATCAAGGCTAAATATATCAGAAACCCTGAAAGCCTTTATTATGAATGTTTATGGCTTAACTGTTTTATCCATTATTTTAGCCATTAGAATTGAGAATCATAGCACTTTAGATAAAGTATTATTTTCCCATATCATCACTTCGTTAATTGGCGGTTTTGTCGCTTATCACTTTTCAGTTTACATTACCAAGTCCAATCAGGCGCAGCGTCAATTAGAACAAAATATTATGAAATTAAAAGAGACAGAAGAACGATTTCGGTTACTTGCTGAAAATTCCAGTGACCTCATTA
Organism: Bacillus sp. JJ1764; assembly: GCF_036962145.1. Classification (NCBI taxonomy): domain Bacteria; kingdom Bacillati; phylum Bacillota; class Bacilli; order Caryophanales; family Bacillaceae; genus Bacillus; species Bacillus sp. JJ1764. The sequence goes on from NZ_JBALNY010000049.1 coordinate 24,777, forward strand.
CAATGAATAGTGAAGTTGGCGAGTATATTTATATTTCGCCTGCCGTTAAGGAAATTCTTCATTTTGAATATCAAGAGCTTTTAGGAAAGAAGATGGAGCTCTTCATCCATCCTGATGATTTGGAGCTTTATAAAAATACATTTAAAAAGGCCCTTGAAGAGGGCGATGCAGGGGCAACTTACCGCTATAAAGTAAAATTAGGAGAGTATATTTGGATTGAATCCTCATTTAAAAGCGTTTCCGATCAAGAAGATGGAAATAAACGTGTAATTATTGTTTCAAGGAACATAACAAACCGAAAACTGACAGAACAGAAGCTTCAAGAAGCAAACGCATTATTAAATCAGCTTTCCTATCTTGATGGGCTGACAGGAATCTCGAATCGGAGATATTTTGATGAAACTCTTTTAAGTGAATGGTCTAATTCACTATTGAACACTTCACCCATCACCTTAATGATGTTAGATATCGATTATTTTAAAAAGTATAATGATACATATGGACATTTGGAGGGTGACTATTGTTTACAATCCATTGCCCAAGCTATTAAAGAAGTAATAGCACCACATTCAACTTATATCTTCTGCCGGTATGGTGGGGAGGAATTCGCCATCATATTACCAGGCTCCGAACAACAGAAAGGAATTCACATAGCTGAACAGATCCAAGAAAAAATCCAGCAACTTCAGATCCCACATAAAAGTTCAAAAATTGCAGACTTTGTCACCTTAAGTATTGGTATTGCCACCATGATTCCCGACCCAACTACTTCTTCAGAGAATTTAATTCAAAAGGCAGATTCCGCCCTCTATAAGTCAAAAATACATGGAAGAAATACAATCACTTCCTTATATGAATAAGGCCAGATATTAAAAAGTGGTGTAAAACCACTTTTTTCTATACTTTTTGTTGTATTTTAGGAATTATTCGTAAATTTTGTTGTAACTTGGAGGAATTACCTGTAAAATTTTCCTAACAGCCCTTTATGGATGGTGAATGAAATGGAAATTACCCAACATCTTTTTTTGAATCTTTCCATTTTAATTATATTTTTTTTCTTATGCTTAGTTGTTCTTGAGAATCAAAGATACGTGATCTCAAAGGCATCCATCATTCTATATTTTATTCTTATGTTATGGGTTTGCATCCAGTTTTCCCTTCATCCGGTTTCCTATGTAAGATTTGATTTACGTGTAATTCCGATCGTAATCGGAGGACTTTATTTTGGAATCGGTCCTATTCTTGTTTTAGCCACGATTATTCTTAGAAGCTTTTATGGAATTGATATGGGCTTTTATCAAACCATCATGTTATATGTTCCTCTATCTTTTATCCTTTGGCGAATGTACCCTTGGTTTTGGAAACAACAGCCATTAAAACATGTTCTTATTTCCAGCTTTATGGGAGGTATTGTAGGTACCATATCCTCATTTGGCATGGGATTTCTAGGATTAAAAATTAATTGGATGGATTCTTTGTTTGCTTATATTGTGGTACCTTCATCAGGAATTGGTATTATTACTTATGCGATTGAATTTGTCAAAAAGAATGTAGAAATGAGACAACAACTAATCAAAGCAGAAAAGCTGAAAGCTGTTGAACAAATGGGAGCAGCCATTTCTCATGAGATTCGGAACCCCTTGACAGCAGCAAGTGGTTTTGTACAACTTTTAGAGGATGATTATCTTTCAAGGCAAAAAAGAAAGGAATATCTCTCTATTGTGAAGGAGGAACTATCCTCTGCAGAAAAGGTCATTCAGGATTATCTAACCTTCGCTAAACCTTCCATTGAAAAATTTGAGGAGCTTAATGTCAAAAATGAACTTAAACAAATTATAAATATTGTCCTTCCATTGGCCAATCAAAATTCTGTTGAAATCACCACTGATTTTTCTGTCATTGGCTTTATTAAAGGTGACCGGCAAAAGTTTCGCCAATGCTTTGTCAATGTATTTAAAAATGCGATCGAAGCGATGCCAAGTGGCGGATATTTATCTATTTCTTCAGATACAAGCCAAAATCATATTACGATTATTATAAAAGACACAGGATCAGGTATGACAAAAGAACAAATCGAGAGGTTGGGGGAGCCATTTTATTCTACAAAAGGGAAAAACGGTACTGGACTGGGGATGATGGTCGTGTATAGTATCGTTCGTGCTTTAGATGGAGAAATTCTCGTAGAAAGTGAGATTGGAGTAGGAACTACATTTTCTTTTACTTTTCCCACTATTAATTTAATGATGAAAAAAGAGCTATACCAGTAAAAAATCGGCGGCTAATAAAGCCCGCCGATTTTGTTTTATTTTCCAATAAACATTTGAGACCAATGGTTCCCAGCTGATTCATATCCCACTCCTATATGGGTAAAATTGCTGCTTAGGATATTTTTTCGATGGCCTTCACTATTCATCCATGCTGTTACCACTTCTTGTGGTGTCCGTTGTCCCTGGGCAATATTTTCTCCGGCCGCTTTATACGTAACCCCAAAATCCCTCATCATATCAAATGGTGACCCGTAAGTTGGACTGGTATGTGAGAAATAATGGTTTTGTTGCATGTCTACAGCTTTCTTCTGTGCCACACTGCTTAACTGAGTATCTGCCTTTAGTGCTGGTAGACCATTTTTACTGCGCTGCTCATTTGTCAAATTAATAACCTGTTGGGCAAATTGACTTATTCCAGCTGTTGTTGCAGTATTCTTTTGAGCCGGTTGTTGTGGTGCCGGCGTAGTTTGTGTTGNNGCTGGTGCTGGTGCAACTTGCTGTGGTACTCGCTGAGCTGGTGCTGGTGCAACTTGCTGCGGCGCTCGCTGAGCTGGTGCTGGCTGGGCCTGTTGCGGCATATTTACATTAGGTAAATATGGCTGAATTTGCTGAAAAATACCGGATGGCACCCAACTGTTCTGATTTGAACCAATCGGAACAAAAGAATATTTTGCATCTTTAACCACCACTGCCTGTGTATGCGGATATTGATCACTATTTAAGGTCGTTTGATAAGCAGAAATCATATCATGACGATTAGTGCCAGTCCTAAATAGATTATCATCATCATCATCATCATCACGGCCTCTATTCCGATAATCCTCTGTCAGTGGCCCATTATGATCAATATTAAATCGATCGTTACGGACGTCAACAAAATTGTCATTCCTATTATTGGAATTCATACCAAACCTATTGCCTGTATCGTTAATATTATTTTTATCATTGTTATTACATGCCGCAAGCCCAATTGAAAGCATAGATGTTAGCAAAATAACTGCTGATTTTTTTATCATTCGTAATACCTCCCTTTTCAATAATGTCTTGCTTCATTATTTTTCATCATTTCAAAGAAAGTATAAATGGAAATAAACGTGATAAAAACCAAAAAAACAGATGCATGTGCACCTGTTTTATCGTTTCATTTGTATCATAAATTTGTACCGATCAGCACGGTATAAAGATTTAACATACTCCACTGGAGTACTATCTTTTAAATAGGTATTTCTTTGTATAAATAGCACAGGTGCCCCTTTTTTTATTTTTAATAACTTTGCTTCATTTTGATTGGCAATTGTTGATTCAATGACTTGTGTAGCATGGTTAATTGTCAATTTTAAATTTTCTTCAATAAAAGAGTAAAGGGACTTATTGACAATTTCCTCGGTTAGTCCTTTAATAAGATTGGCCGAGATATAATTCGTTTCTAATGCCATTGGTACCCCGTCAGCTAAACGGATCCGTTTAATTTCATACACAGGTCCAAATTCAGGTATCGACAACTGGGCAGCAACTTGACTCGGTGCCGGAATGATTTCAAAATGAATTAATTGGCTCCCCGGCTCTAATCCCCTTGCTTTCATATCTTCTGTAAAGCTTGTTAATCCTTGAAGAGGCTGTTCAATTTTCCGCTCGGCCACAAAAGTTCCTTTTCCCTGTAAACGAAAAAGATATCCTTCATTTACCAATTGAGTAAAGGCCTGTCTTACAGTCATCCTGCTTATTTTATACAGTTCCGCATATTCCCGCTCAGGGGGTAATGAGTCTCCCGGTTTTAACTCGCCCTTTTCAATTAATTCTTTAATATGCTCTTCAAGCTGATAGTAAAGTGGGATGGGGGAATTTTTATCAATCATACTCTCGTTTGACACCTTTCTCCATTAACTCTCGGCAATTATACAATCTTTGGGAGACTGTCCGCTGACTACGTTCCGATCAATTATGAATTTTCAGCCCTGCAATTGCCGCTTTATCTGCAATTATTGTAACACATGGGTGATTTTTGAGAATAGATGCCGGGAAACTTTCTGTGATTTCCCCATTTAATAAGGAATGCAGGGCCTGATTTTTGGATTCCCCTGAAACTAATAAAAGTATTTCTTTACTTCTCATAATGGTGGAGATCCCCATGGTTATTGCTTGTGTTGGCACTTCTTCCATGCGTTCAAAAAATCTTGCATTTGCTTGAATCGTTGATGATGCTAAATTAACTACATGAGTTACAGATTGGAAGGAGGTCCCTGGTTCATTAAAACCGATATGCCCATTATTTCCAATACCAAGAATTTGCACATCCACTCCACCATGTTTATCAATTAGGTCTTCATAGCGAAGGCACTCTTCATTATAGTCTTTTATATCACCTCGAGGGATAAATGTATTCCTCTTCTTATCAATATCGATATGATTAAATAAATTTTCATTCATATAATACCGATAACTGTTTTTATTGTCATCGTTTAGTCCGATATATTCATCCAAATTAAAAGTCATAACCTTTTTATAAGAGGTTCCATTTTTCTGATGATCCTCAACTAATTTTTTATACATACCGACAGGAGTTCCTCCTGTGGCCAAACCAAGTTTAATGTTTGGTTGGTTACATACTTTTTCAATAATATATTCAGCAGCTTTTTGGCTCATTTCCATGTAATCTTTCACTTCAATAATCTTCATGTTGTACTTCCTCCTAATCAAATGCAATCTTCCCTCGACAAATGGTCATTGCTACTTCCATCTGCTTATCAAGGATAACGATGTCAGCATCTTTCCCTACTGTTAAACTGCCTTTTCGATCATACATCTTTAATTGTTTTGCTGGGTTGACAGAAGCCATTTTGATAACTTCATGTAAGGAACAGCCTGAATAGGTCATCATATTTCTCACACCGTGACCCAGTGTTAAAATGCTGCCTGCTAGAGTTCCATCTGCTAAAGTTGCTTTTCCATCTTTTACTGTCACTTCCTGGCCGCCCAGATCATATTGACCATTTTTCATACATTTTGCTCTCATCGAATCTGTTATTAAAATTAATCCTTCACTCTGCTTTTGTAGATATGCTAGTTTTACCATTTCTGGGTGTACGTGAATGCCATCAACGATCAGTTCTGCGACTAGTTCCTTACGTAAGAATGCTGCCCCAACTACCCCAGGTTCACGGTGATGCAGTCCTCTCATCTGGTTAAAAAGGTGGGTTACATGGTTAGCACCTGCCTCAATAGCCCTCCCCACATCCTCGTAGGTTGCATTAGTATGTCCGATAGAAGCGATAATCCCCTTTTCTTTTAAATAACGAATTAACTCTAAACCACCTGGTTGTTCAGGAGCAATTGTTACAAGTCTTATCGTATCATTCGAAAGAGTTTCCCATTTCTTAAATAAAGTTAGATCAGGTTCTGTAATATGTTGAACTGGCTGCGCTCCTGCCATTTTTGGGTTTACAAATGGTCCTTCCAAGTGAATCCCTACAACCTCTGCAACACCATTGGTTGGCTGCCTCGCAATGTAATTACTAGCATTGACAATAGCAGCTTCAATTTTTGCAGCTTCTTGTGTCATGGTTGTTGCTAAAAAGCTTGTTGTGCCTTCTCTGGGTAGTGAGGTTGCCATCGTATCAATTGCTTCTGTCGTAGCATCCATCGTGTCAGCACCGTTGACACCATGAATATGAACGTCTATAAAGCCTGGAACTGCATGAAAATATTCCGGCACTTCGATGACCTTCAAACCATCCTCATTAGTTAGATTAGCTATAGATCCCATTTCCATTATTTTCTGATTTTCAACTTTGATATATCCTTTTTCGATTGTTTGATCTTCTGTATAAATCTTCATACCTTTAAGTAAAATAGAATTATATTTAGGAATCATTTTCTTAACTTCCTTTCTGTTATATATCTAATATTAGCATTGATAAATTCTAGTTGTCTATACCAATTAAATTAATTAATTATTTTTAGTAAATATCCTTTATTTTATTGGCAGATCGCCTAATTATTTATAGTTTCATTTTACTTTTTAAAAATATTGGTATAGACATCTATATGACTAGGTGTTATAGTGAAACAGGAAAAACGCTTTCATCATTTTATTTTTAAAGGAGAGAAAATGTTATGTTAGGCTTTTTACAACGAATTGGTAAAGCATTGATGCTGCCTATCGCAGTTTTGCCAGCTGCTGGATTGTTGCTTCGATTTGGACAACCCGATTTATTAAATATTCCTTTTATCGCAAATGCCGGAAACGCCATTTTTGCGAACCTGGCATTAATTTTTGCGATTGGTGTAGCGATTGGATTTGCTAAAGATAGCAATGGTGCCGCGGCATTGTCAGGTGCAATTGGTTATTTGGTCTTAACAGAAGGCACCAAAGCAATTGATAAAGATATTAATATGGGCGTTCTGGGTGGTATTTTAGCAGGGATCATCGCCGGATTGTTATATAACCGTTTCCGTGATATAAAACTTCCTGAGTGGCTTGGGTTCTTTAGTGGCAGAAGATTTGTTCCAATTATCACGGCTGTTGCTATGGTGGTCTTAGCTGGTATCTGCGGATTTGTTTGGCCGCCAATCCAACATGGCATCAATGGTCTGGGTAATTGGTTGATCAGCTTAGGTGCCATCGGTTCAGGTATTTTTGGGTTATTAAACCGATTATTGATCCCACTTGGACTTCACCATGTATTAAACAGTTTGTTTTGGTTCCAATTTGGCGAATATGGTGGAAAAACTGGGGATATCGCTCGTTTCTTTGCGGGGGATCCACATGCAGGAGGTTACATGACCGGATTCTTCCCAATCATGATGTTTGGTCTTCCTGCAGCAGCATTCGCGATTATTGCCGCAGCTAAGCCAGAAAAGAGAAAAGCAGTTTCCGGGATGTTTATTGGTGTGGCATTAACTTCCTTTTTAACAGGTATTACCGAACCAATCGAATTTTCATTTATGTTTATTGCTCCACTTTTATACGGAATTCACGCTATTTTAACTGGTCTTTCTATGGTGATCACCTCCATGCTTGGCATTAGAGATGGATTTACCTTTTCAGCAGGTTTCATGGATTATGCTTTAAACTTTAATATTGCTGAAAAGCCAGTACTATTGTTAATAGTAGGGCTGGTTTTCGGTGCTGTATATTTCGTGTTATTCTACTTCTTGATTAAAGCCTTTAATTTAAAGACACCCGGCCGTGAAGACGACGATGAAATGGTAGAAACGGGTACAGCTCCTGTTGTTACGGGTGGGAACAAATATGAAGTGATGGCCGCTCACTTTATTCATGATATCGGCGGCAGAGATAATATTAATACGATCGATAACTGTACGACTCGTCTTCGTTTAACAATCAAGGATATGGACAAGATAAATGATTCTGCTCTTAAAGCACATGGTGCAAAAGGAATTATGAAATTAAATAAATCAAATCTTCAGGTTGTTGTTGGCACAGAGGTCGAATTTGTTGCGGATGCGATGAAACGTATCGATGTTAATGCTGTTTCACTTGTAACTGATGTTGCGAATGACAATTTTACAATCAATACGAATAATCTTCAGCCTTTGACTGAAAAAGATTTTGTAATGCCAGTAGAGGGCGAAATTATTCCTATTTCTGAGGTACCTGACCAAGTCTTTTCACAAAAAATGATGGGTGACGGATTTGGAATTTTACCATCTAAAGGTTTAGTTGTATCCCCAGTAAACGGTGAAATTGTAAGTGTCTTCCCAACCAAGCACGCCATCGGTATCAAATCAGAGCAAGGGTATGAAATTCTGATTCATGTTGGTTTAGATACTGTGAATTTAAATGGCGAAGGTTTTGAATTATCAGTTAAGGAAGGACAAAAGGTAACAAAAGGACAAGAACTGCTGAAATTTGATATTGAAAAAATCAAAGTTGCCGTTCCTTCTATTGTTACTCCAGTAGTTTTCACGAACTTAACTAAATTGAACATTAAAAAGCGTGGAAAGGCAGCACAAGGGGAAAAGGGAATACTTTCAATTGAATAAATTGAAACGGCAGGTATCAGATACCTGCCGTTTTTTTCTTACACTAATTCAACATAATCCGGAAGTTTTATATTAACGAGGATTTCAAGTTCTCTTAGCCTTGCTGTGTTGTAGGAAGATCCTTTGAGTAATTCATTATCCACATAAGCTGGGTGGCACATGATTTCAACAGTAGTTCCATCTTCGATTTTCCTCATTAATTGTATGAGTGATTCTTCGGTTATTTCATTTCCGTAAAAATCAAAGTTGGCCGCATCTGTAAACGGCTTTACTCCTTTTATCGGCTCCAGGCCATTGGTGCGTACTGGCAAATCATATTTGTTCGCGAGTTTTTGTACCACAGGTAAAAGCTCATCCCGTGTATGAACATGGTGATGGCTGTCCAGGTGGGTTGGTTTTAGGCCTTTGTTTAAAAACAACTCTATTTGTGCCTCCCATTCTCTCTCAAGTTCAGCCAATGACAGATCTGCCTCACCAAGCGTAGATAACTTTTTAAAATTACCGGCAGCATCAACTAATGTTGGTACGTCGTTTAAAAGAGGTTTTCCACATGTTAGTACTAAATGAATGCCTACTTGTAGGCTAGGATGGCGTTTTGCAAGTTCGATAGCGTGATCTACCCCAGGCATATTCATCATCATGGTTGTAGAATTGACAATTCCTAATAGATGGCTATCTATGATCCCGTAGTTTACTCCGCGACTATAGCCGAAATCATCTGCATTCATAATTAATTTAATCATATCCTCTACCTCCATTAGTACGTTAAAGGCAGCTAGCAACTAGCTAGCTACCTTTTTAACACCTATTATTCGCTTTTAAAGAACTGTGGTAAATACTCCTTATGGGCTTCTAGCATCTCATCCAGAATTTGTCTGGCAATTCTATCGGATCCTACCAATGGATTAATGGTCAACGCCAATAAAGCCGTGTTGTAGTCTCCGGTAACTGCAGCATCAATAGTAACTCTTTCAAATGACTTAATCGTTTGAATTAAACCTCTGATGGGTATTGGCAGTTCACCAACAGCAATTGGTTTTGGACCATCCTTAGTGATCACACAGCTGATTTCTACCGCAGAATCATGCGGAATTCCTGCAATCGCGCCGTTATTCCTTGTATTGACCGGCTGAATATCTCGTTTATCCGTATAAATAGAATGAATCAAGCGGCATGCAGCATCACTATAATAAGCACCGCCGCGTTGCTCTAGCTGTGGTGGTTTAATATCCAAATTGGGATCACGATATAACTCAAAAAGATCTCCCTCAAGCTTTTTAACTACTTCAGCACGAGTACCGCCGCCTTCAGCAGCCTTTAATTCCTCATCCACCATATCCTTTGTTTTATAGTAATAGTTATGATAAGGACATGGGAATAAATTCAGTGCTTTTAGGAAGCCGGGCTCCCAGCCCATAGCATGGATATTTTTCATTGTAACCGTATTCTCGGGGTCTGACAATAAATCAATCAGCTTTTCTTTTACACTGATGCCATCGACAAACACATCTAAGCCATAGACCATATGATTTAAACCCGCAAAATTGATTCTTACCCGTTCAGGTTCTACATGTAATAAATCTGCTGCCCCCACCTCCATTCCAATAGGAACGTTGCATAAGCCAACTACTTTTTTAATGTTACTGTAACGCAATACAGCTTCGGTGACCATTCCTGCTGGATTTGTAAAATTGATCAACCAGGCATCTGGGCAAAGTTCTTCCATTTCACGACAAATTTCCAGTACAATTGGAATGGTTCGAAGTGCTTTAAAAAGCCCTCCAGGTCCATTGGTTTCTTGGCCTAGAACGCCATATTTCAATGGAATGCGCTCATCCTTCGCCCTAGCATCCAATAGGCCGACACGAAATTGGGTTGTCACAAAGTCAGCATTCTTTAAGGCTTCTCTGCGATTCAATGTTAAGTGAATTTCAATGGGAACACCTGCTTTTTTCACCATTCTTTTGGCTAAATTACCAACAATCTCGAGCTTTTCTCTTCCTTGTTCAACATCTACAAGCCAGATTTCACTTACTGGTAATTCTGAATAGCGTTTAATAAATCCTTCAATTAGTTCAGGTGTATAACTAGAACCGCCACCAATGGTGGCGATTTTGATGCCTTTTACTTGAGTCATTTCTAGAACCCCTTTTATAATATCTTTTTATATAAATCTATAAACTCTTTGGCCAAATCCATTACCGTCAAGGCAGTCATCAGATGATCCTGTGCATGAATCAGGATTATCGGGATATCATATTTTGTGCCTCTAGCTTCCCCTTGAATTAAGTCAGTCTGAAAGTGATGCGCTTTAACAGATTCCTGTTCCGCCTCACGAATTTTTGCTTCAGCCTCTACAAAATTTCCGGCCTTTGCCTCGTAAAGTGCCTCCATTGCCAAGCTTCTAGTATTTCCGCTGTGCAAGATTAATTGAAATGAAATTTCATATATTTTTTCTTTGTCCATGATGTACCACCTTAAAATTTTTATGACACCTTTTCAGCTTGGTCGTTTATCTTTTTCGATTCAATTCTGCCTTGCATATAAACAAATGGCATATAAATAAAAATCGAGATGATTAAATTGATAATTGAAAGGACTGCTCCGGAAATATGGCCTCCCGTTGCCAAGAAACCATTTAAACCTACTGGTGTAACCCAAGGAATATTAGCAACAACCGGATGAACCAACCCTGTTTCGATAGCCAGATAAGCAATAGTTGTTAAAATAACCGGAGTAGCGATAAAAGGAATCAACCAAATTGGATTTAGTACGATCGGCATACCGAAAATAACCGGTTCATTAATTTGGAACATTCCAGGAGGAAGTCCTAACGCTACCATTTGTTTTTGACGTTTTCTTGCAAGAATAAATAATGAAATGATTAGTCCTAATGTTGCTCCGGATCCGCCCAAGTTTACAAAGGCATCATAGAAGTTCCCTGCTAAAACATGATATTGGTGATAATCCGTTACACCTTTTGCGTATAAGTCAATATTATCTGTGCCTAATTTTTGTAATAACGGCGATTTGATACCATCAATAATGTTGTCACCATGTAAACCAATAGACCAGAAGAAATGAATCAATAAGGTAATTAAAATTGCAAATGGTAATGAGTCTGCTGCTTTCGTTAATGGCGCAACCAATACTTTTCCTAGCCAATCATTAAAATAAACATCGTGTGTTAAATGACGGAAGATGACTCCAAATAAACCAAATAGAAAGATTGTTAGCATACCTGGTAACAGTTTCGCAAAAGACCGGGCAACTTGTGGCGGTACGCCTTCTGGTAGTTTAATAACCATATATTTTACTTTTGAAAGTCTCACAAAAATCTCTGTTGCAGCTAATGCCACGATAATTCCAGTGAAAAGAGCTGTTGCTCCAAAGTAACTTTGACCAATCAAGCCCCAAATGGGATCTTTGACCCCGTCAACTTTCGCAACTTGTGGGATTAATAAGAAGAAGCTTGCTGCAGCAACAAACATTGCTTCAAATCCTTCATCCCCGTAGGACTTCGCAAGTCTGTTCGCAATACCAAATACTGCAAAAACAGTAAGAAATGCCATTGTTCCCCACCAGATGTCCCCGCCTAGTGTGGTCCAGTTTTTCCCGAACATAGCTTCCATCATGCGACCATAAGGTTTAAAAATTCCTCCGATATTGTTGAATAGCACGGCAAAGGAACCCACCATTGTAATGGCTAGCATTCCAACCAACGTATCCCTAATCGCTAATAAATGTCTATTGTTCCCTAGTTTCCCTGCATACGGCAAAATGTATTTATCAATAAAGTTCATCATCTCTTTATTCCCCTTTAATTAATCGGATAGCATGCTTTAACACTTCTTCCCCGTTGCAAAGTCCATAATGTACCGGATTAATAGAATCTACGGGAATTCCATTAGCTTCACCAGCTTTTTTCAGTTGAGTCAAAAGATAACGTACTTGCGGGCCAAGTAAAAGAACATCAGCCTGTTCCAAGTTACTTTGCACATCGGCTGCCCCTACTGCCCAAATTTTACATTCAATTCCTTCTGCATTTGCATATGCCTCCATCTTTGAAACTAATAAACTTGTAGACATTCCTGCTGAACAACATAGTAAGATTTTCATTTTCTACCTCCAATAAATTATTGAATACGTTTTCACCTTAAGGTAAGTTAATTGTAATAACAATTCGATAAATATGCAATACATATTTTAATTTGTTATTACAAATTGTTTTGATGTATGGCTCCTTTTTACAATTTGTGTTATAAATGATATTAGATAGTACAAGGGGGATTTACGATGGATTTTTCAAATGATGAAAGTGCCCTGCATTTAAAAGTAAAAGATGCGATTATTAGCCTAATCAAAGCTGGTGAATATAAACCGAATACCCAACTCCCTACGGAAGCTGAGTTTTGCAAGATTTATGGGGTTAGCAGAACGACTGTCAGAACCGCGCTGCAGCAATTAGTATCGGAAGGTTATGTATATCGACAGCAGGGGCGAGGGACTTTTGTTTCAAATAACAAAGTCAAACAAAAGCTAACTTCAACTGTTCAAACTTTCACTGAGCAAATCGCCATGCAGGGGAAAAACCCTTTAATTAAAGTGCTGAACCTTCAAGTTATTCCAGCTGATTCGTTTCTGGCAGAGATATTTGATCTAAATGAAGGGGATCCTATTAACAAGCTTGAGAGAGCACGATATGTAAATGATGAACCGCTCCAATATGAAATTGCTTTTTTACCTTGGAAAATTACTCCTGGTTTAAATCAAGAGGATTGTGAGAAATCGTTATATCATTTACTGGAAAGACAATTTCGCTTGAAAGTAAAACGCACCGTGGAATATTTAGAAATTGCGGCAGTAGAACAGGATATTGCGGAGATCTTACATATTCAAGAAGGATCTCCTTGCTTCTCATTAGAAACATATGCCCATGCCAGCGACGAGACGGTAATCGAGTACTCCAAAACCATCTTCCGCGGCGATATGGCCAATTTTGTGATAGAAAGAAATTATTAAAAGACGACAGGTGCCTGGCACCTGCCGTTTGTCATACATATATTTCCGTTTCTTCATTTTGAAAAAAGCTCTTCATCGCATGGAAAACATCTGCTTTTTGTTTGAGGATATAATAACGGAAGCGTTCGTCTTTGATATTTTTATAAGCTGACATCAGGGTGGAATGGCGATTATATTGATTGACCTCACCGTAGCCAAACATATTGGAGATTTTCATTAGTTCTTCAACAAGTTTAACACAGCGGGCATTGTCCGAGGTCAAATTATCACCGTCTGAAAAGTGAAATGGATAAATATTGTATTTACGCGGGTTATATTTTGAATCAATAACTTCTAGTGCTTTGCGGTAGGCAGATGAACAAATCGTACCGCCGCTCTCCCCTTTTGAGAAGAAATCTTCTTCGGAGACTATTTTGGCCTCTGTATGATGGGCAATAAATTCAATCTCTACTGTTTCATATTTTGTTCGTAAAAACCTTGTCATCCAGAAGAAGAAGCTACGGGCCATATATTTTTCCCAGATCCCCATCGATCCGCTCGTATCCATCATCGCCAGCACCACTGCTTTCGAATCAGGCTTTACGACTTCATTCCAGGTTTTAAATTTTAAATCTTCTTTGTAAATAGGATGAAAAGCAGGCTTGCCACTCATCGCATTTCGTTTGAAGGCTGTCATCATCGTCCGCTTTTTATCGATGTTACCCATTAGACCAATTTTGCGAATATCATTGAATTCAATGTTTTCGACTAAATGCTCTTGATCTTCCTTCTTTTTCAGATTGGGCAGTTCTAATTGTTTAAATAATGCCTCTTCCAGTTCCATTAAAGATACTTCAGCCTCAAAATAATCTTCGCCAGCCTGATCCCCGGCTCCTTGCCCTTTTCCTGGACCTTTCTGAGCACTAGAACCGTCACGTGCGACTACATCCCCTATCTGACTGTCACCTTCACCTTGGCCCACGTGTTTATTTTTATCATAGTTATATCGAATTTTATATTCGTCCAGAGAACGTATCGGAATTTTTACCACATCTCGACCGTTAGACATGATAATACTTTCTTCTGTGATGAGGTCGGGAAGGTTGTTACGAATAGCCTCTTGGACTTTTTCTTGATGGCGTTGTTGGTCATCGTGGCCTTTACGGTGGAGGGACCAATCTTCTTTTGAGATCACAAACTGATGGTTATCGACAGACATTGTAAACCCCTCCTAAAAATATAAATATTAACTTGCACACATTTGGAATATTTACATAAAATAACGCGAATGAAAAAATGAAAAAATGAATAAATGTGGATTACTTTATCCTATGCGAAAAGGATAAATAATTTACAAATTATTTTGACAATTGGTGAATTTGCCTAGTAAAAAGGGACGAGCATTTATACAAACTCTAAAAAAAACAATTGGGATCATAGAAAAAAAATAGGCTGGCAAAATAAAATCCGCCAGCCCTTTCCTACCAACCTATCTGTTTAACAAACTACCTACATAGCGTAATAATTCATTTGCTGAGGTCGAATTATACCCGTGTTCATCAATTAACCTGGCGACAACCTCATTAATCTTTTTAAGTTGCTGCTCATCAGGAGTTTTAGAGGAGGTCGTAATTTTAACGACATCCTTAAGATCGGCAAACAGTTTCTTCTGAATGGCCTCACGTAAACGATCATGGGAATTATAATCGAATCGTTTGCCTTTTCTGGCAAATGCCGAGATTCTGATTAAGATTTCTTCCCTAAACGCCTTTTTCGCATTTTCAGAAATACCAATCTGTTCTTCAATGGAACGCATCAATTTTTCATCTGGATTAATTTCTTCCCCTGTTAATGGGTCACGAAGCTTCGCTTTATTGCAATAAGCTTCTACATTATCCAGATAATTGTCCATAAGGGTTTTGGCTGATTCTTCATAAGAGTAAACAAACGCTTTTTGAACTTCCTTCTTAGCAATATTATCATACTCTTTTCGGGCCAATGAAATATAGTTCATATAGCGTTCTCGTAGTTCAGCTGTTATCGATGGGTGCTGATCAAGACCATCTTTTAATGAACGTAACACATCTAAAGCATTAATCGATGGTACCTCTTT
Source organism: Bacillus sp. JJ1764 (assembly GCF_036962145.1). NCBI lineage: Bacteria > Bacillati > Bacillota > Bacilli > Caryophanales > Bacillaceae > Bacillus > Bacillus sp. JJ1764. The sequence goes on from NZ_JBALNY010000049.1 coordinate 40,164, forward strand.
ACGAATGATTGTGGAAGAAATTCTATTGATGACATAGCGTGGGTCAATACCGCTCATTCCTTCATCTGGATACTCCTTCTTCAATTCATCCACATCGGCTGTATTAAAGCCCTCAACACTTTCGCCATCATAAAGGCGCATTTTCTTCACCAGGTCAATATCGCCTTTTTTCGGTTCCTTTAATCTGGTCAGGATCGTAAACATAGCCGCTACTCTTAACGTATGTGGTGCAATGTGAACATCAGAAACGTCACTTTCCCTAATCATTTTTTCATAAATACGCTCTTCCTGTGACACTTTTAAGTTATAAGGAATCGGCATAACAATGATCCTTGAATGTAGTGCCTCGTTCTTCTTATTGGAAATAAACGAGCGATATTCTGTTTCGTTGGTGTGCGCAACTATCAGTTCATCTGCTGAAATTAGCGCAAACCTTCCTGCTTTAAAGTTTCCTTCCTGTGTTAGAGATAAGAGATGCCACAGGAATTTCTCATCACATTTTAACATTTCTTGGAACTCCATCATTCCTCGGTTGGCTTTATTCAGTTCACCGTCAAAGCGATAAGCACGCGGATCTGATTCGGAGCCAAATTCGGCAATGGTTGAAAAATCAATGCTTCCCGTTAAATCAGCAATATCTTGTGATTTAGGGTCAGATGGACTAAAGGTTCCAATTCCGGTTCGTTTATCCTCGGAGAAAAAGATTCGTTCTACTAATACATCTTCAATTCTTCCGCCATAATCCTGTTCAAGTCGCATCATATTCAAAGGTGACAAATTTCCTTCAATGCGAATTCCATATTCGTCATAGAACTCTTGTCGCAAATGATGAGGGATTAAATGAAGTGCATCTTCATGCATTGGGCAGCCTTTAATAGCAAACACAGAGCCACGATCCGTATGAGAGTATTTTTCCAACCCTCTTTTTAACATCGTTACAAGTGTCGATTTCCCACCGCTGACAGGTCCCATCAATAATAAGATACGCTTCCGGACATCCAATCGTTTAGCAGCTGGATGGAAGTATTCTTCAACAAGTCGTTCCAAGGCCTCTTCTAAACCATACAATTCATTACAAAAGAAATTGTACTTTTTCGTCCCGTTAACTTCTTCAATTCCTGCATCTCTGATCATGTTATATACTCGAGAATGTGCAGACTGTGCTACCCATGGCTTTTCTTTTAACAACTGTAAGTAATCCGCGAAAGATCCTTCCCAACGAAGTTTTTCCTCTTCTTCACGATACCTCTCGATTTTTTTTAAGATATCCATAAGCCCCTCCCCCTGTAGTTAATCAGAGACGATTAATATACTCTATGCAGATAATGAATTGAACATGCGTGACCAAGATGTATTTGTTTTAAGATTCGAAACTTACACTTTTCATTTTTTACAGTTAGGTTATAATAAGATATATGCGAACAAAATGAAATATGTATGACGAAGGGAGAAATACATAACGATGGGAACTTTTTTAATTATTCTAGTTATGATCGCCTTTTTATCGGCTATTTTCACTGCAGGATACAATGACAAGCCAAATACAAAATAAAAAAAATGAAAGGGCTGCCGATTTTGGCAGCCCTTTATCGTAAGTCCATTTTATTCTTTTGCACAAAGTCCTTCATATACATTCTACTTTGTTTTTCCAACATCGCCGCCATTTGTTCCGTCCAGCTATCTGTTCTTTTCCCACCTGTCCTATCTCTATAATAGTTAGAGATAAGTTCGTCATATTCCTTCAGTTGCTCAAGATATACCTCTTGGTCCTGCTCATATTCATCTTCATGATAAATATGTTCAAACGGAAGCCTAGGCTTTTGTCCCGTTATTTTCGTTGGATAGCCAACTGCGATACCAAACAGAGGAATGACCCGCTCCGGAGTCTTTAGCAGTTGTTTTACTTCCTCAAGGTTATTACGAATACCACCTATGTAACAAATTCCTAATCCCATTGATTCTGCTGCAATAGCGGCATTTTGTGCAGCCAATGCTGCATCAATAAGGGCAACCATAAATTTTTCCGTGCTTTGAATAGAAGGTAAAACCTCTTTTTGATGTTGCTCTCCGATAAGTTGATGTCGGTATAAATCTGCGCAAAAAACAAAAAAGTGACCATTGATCGCTACATATTCTTGATTTCCAGCAATTTCAGCCAATTTTCTTTTCCTTTCTTGATCCTTAACACCAATGATGGAATAGGCTTGAACAAAGCTTGAAGTGGGAGCTGCTTGAGCACAAGATACTATTGTCTTGATTTGCTCATCAGTTAACGGCTGATCCTCAAAATGACGAAGTGAGCGATGGTTTAATATAGTAGAGATAACTTCATTCATAGTAATCCTCCCTTTCCTTTAGAAAAAAGGCCTAATAACTAGGCCCTTTCCGCTCTAAATTTGGATAGTTTTGCTGACGAAGTACTTCATAGACCAAGATGGCGGCAGTATTAGCAAGATTCAGAGACCGAACTTGATCATTCATCGGAATCCTTAAGGAACTATCTTTATTTTCAGCAAGCAAATCCTTCGGTAATCCTGTTGTTTCCTTTCCAAAAATAAAGTAATAGTCCTGTTCTGAATCACTATAATCAAATGAACTATGCGACTTTGCACCGAATTTTGTCATATAGAAGAACTGTCCACCTGCGTTTTGCTCAAAAAAATCATCAAGTGAATCATAATAGTGAATATTTACAAATTCCCAATAGTCCAAACCAGCCCGTTTTAGCATTTTATCATCTGTTGAAAAACCTAAAGGATGAATTAAGTGTAAAGTGGTATTGGTTGCAGCACAAGTACGTGCGATATTACCTGTATTTGATGGAATTTCAGGTTGATAGAGAACTACGTGTATAGACATGTCTTTCACCTCTAATAAAAACTCTATATGCAATTATACCACTACCATTTTTCCAAACAAGAATTATCCATTATCATCCATAATGGAATAAAATTTGTACTTTATATTAGGGGTATAAGCTGAAGAGTCTTCATAGGCCCAATACCTCTGTCTGCTGTTATAGGTATGAGCATTGACCAGTGGCATACCATTTGCATCTTTGCCAGTCACGATGGTATTGTGGTTGAACCTCCCGTCCCCTTCAAAATCATAGCAGATAATATCCCCTAATAATAATTGATCAGGACTGTTCACTTCTCTAGCACGCAAACCGCTTTGTGATTTTGGTAAATAGAGACGGAGTGAATGGGCGATCGCCCAGCTATAGCTCCAATTATTCGTCTGCGTCCACCAGCCGTTCCCCCTGTTTGGGTAGCCACTCATAGGTGCTCCTCCCGCCCGGAGACACTGTGAAATAAAGTTGGTACAATCATTTTCAAATTTTTTATAAGCAGGATTATAGCTGTTCCACCATCTTTCAGCATACTGGACGGCCCTTAAGCGATTATATGCATAGCTCAGTCGTTCCATATCTCCAGTTGATGGGATTTCTGCTCCAATATCAGTTTGGTCAATTGGAGTCTTAATTTCCTCATCCATGATCAAGGCCCCTTTATAAAATTGCGCCTGTCTATCTTCTGCTTCTTCCTCTAAATATAAATGCCCTTTTTGCTTGATTAGATACTGATAATGAGCTGTATATTTAATTTTCTGAATATCTTTGTCCTGAATTTCTTCAATTATTTTCCCTGCCGTTTTAACTTTTACAATTTCTGCAGACCGCTTAGCCATAGCATCTATCTTCCTTACGGCTTTAAAAAAAGGATCCTTGGAGCCTCGGTTAGCTGAAACAAATTGTTGAGCTCTTGATTCAAATAATTCTTGTAATGATTCGAGCATAAGTTATCCCTCCTCCTTCACATACATATGAGAGAAAAAAGGATTTCAATTCAAAAAAAAAAGCGAAATTCGCTTCTTAAGGTTGAAAAAAATGTAGGGCTTTTAGAATTTCATTTTTTACATCTTGTTCTTTTTCATGTTCCCTTGCCTTTATTAAAACATTAAACGCTTGTTCTCCGCCAATTTTTCCAAGAGCCCATGCTGCTGTCCCTCTTACCACTGGACTTGCCTCTTTTTCCAAGATATCAGCCAATTCTGGGACCGCTGATCGATCCTTAAAATGGGCCAGGGCAATTATAGCATTGCGCTGAATGGGCCTCTTCCCCCGCCACGAACCGGCAAGGTATCCAAACCTCGTTTTAAATTCGCGGTTACTCAATTTCAGCAGTGGTATAAGCTTGGGTTTTACCGTTTCAGGATCAGGCTCTAATTCCTCATGGAAATGAAAGTTCTTCCCTTTATTATGCGGACAAGCCGTTTGGCAGGAATCGCAGCCGTAGATCCGATTTCCGATTTTGTCCCGAAATTCATCAGGAATAAGCCCTTTTGTTTGCGTTAAAAAAGAAATACAATGCTGGGCATTAATCTGTCCCCCTTGTACCAACGCACCTGTTGGGCAAGCTTCTAAGCATTTGGTACAAGAACCACATTGATCCTCGATCGGTTGATCTGGCTCGAATGGAATGTTGGTTATCATTTCACCAATATACACATAAGAACCAAACTCAGGTGTAATTACTGCGCAATTTTTGCCGCTCCAGCCAATTCCCGCCCTAACGGCCACTGCACGATCAGACAACTCCCCTGTATCAACCATCGATTTAATCAGGGCATCCGGCATTTTGGATAATATAAAATTCTCCAACTTTTTCAATCGATCCTTTATCACTACATGATAATCCATTCCCCATGAGGCCCTAGCATAAATCCCTCTTCGATCTCCTTTTTTACTTTCCACCCGATTTGCCATTTTGGATGGATAGGCAAGTGCAATAGAGATTATGGAATTAGCCCCCTCAAGCAACAAAGTGGGTGTCACTCTTTTTTCAATATCCGGCTCTTCAAATCCCGATTGATAACCGAGCTCTTGCTGCCTGATTAGGCGATTTTTCAGTTCTATAAAAGGATCGGCTGTCGTAAAACCAATTTTATCAATACCAATTTCTTTGCTATACTCTATAATCTCAGCTTTCACTTTATTTACATCCAATTTTCCTGACCTCCCTTCCTTCAGAATGGATCTATGTAAGTTTTACTATTTTAAACATCATATCTTCCTATGATAAACTATTTTTAAAGGATTTTGGAGGTGGAAACATTGGAAATTCATCTTTCCCAAGAAATACTTGATCGGATTCCCTATTTTAAGGTGGGCGTTATTCAATATCACCATATAACGGTTGGGGAATCACCACAAATGTTAAAAGGACGGCTTCAGCTTTTTCAAGAATCGATATACTTTGATTCAGATAGCAAACCGCTAACAGAACTGCCTGGAATTTCGGAGTGGCGGGATATTTTTAAAAAAACGGGAAAAGACCCAAATCGTTACCGGCATTCGGCTGAAGCGTTATACAGACGGATACAAAAACAAAATTACCTTCCTTCCGTACAAAGTGCAATTGATCTAAATAACTTTTTTTCGTTGCAGTATCAGGTACCAATTGGAATTTATGATTCTGACCATATAGAGGGGGATATTGTCATACGGCTTGGTCAAGATGGAGATGAATATTTGGGGTTAAACGGTCGTAACAATTCCGTTGACCATCTGATTATAACTGTTGACCGAGAAGGGCCATTTGGCAGTCCATTTGTGGATTCGAAGCGTACTGCGGTTACAGTTGATACAAAGAATGCGTTACAAATTGTTTACCTACAACCATCTACTGATAGGGAAAAGGCAAATAAACTCACTGAATCATTGATGAATATGTTTATGCAGCTTCATGGTGGGGAAGCCACTTATCAAATACTTGGATAAAATAAAAAACGCAATGCATCGTTCTTAGTGAAACGGTACACTGCGTTAGCTAATATGTATGGAGCGGGTGATGAGAATCGAACTCACGACAACAGCTTGGAAGGCTGTGGTTTTACCATTAAACTACACCCGCATTTGTAATGCGATTTGATGAACAAATCGACCTTTATAATATTACATATCTTCTTAACATAAGTCAAGAGGAAAATGTAATTTTATGTCGAAATACCTGTTGTTCGTTTTTTTACTAGCATTTGGCGTGCTCTTAGGCAAAGTAAAGGGCTTAGTTGCACTGATGCCCGATAGGAAAGGTTATACTTTCCTATCGGCCAGGAAAGTCAGATAAATGGACTCTTTTATGAAATATATATGTTTAACCAATGAATAATATCCTTGTAAACTTCAGTTTTGTTCGTTTCATTTAATATTTCGTGACGGGCACTCTCATAAAACTTATATGTGACATCTTCCAAGCCAGCTTGTTTGTAAGACTCATACTTCTTTAGTACCCCCTTCGTGTTACCTCCTACAGGATCCTTACTGCCAGCAAGTAACAGGATTGGGAGCTTGGCAGGAATTTTTACTATGTTCTCATGTCTATTAATAATCTCCAATCCGCCAAGAAGGTCATGAAAAAAACCTGCTGAGAAAATTCCTCCACAAAATGGGTCTTCTATATATTGATCCACTTCTTTTTCATCCCGGCTTAACCAGTCAAACTCGGTACGAGTGGGTTTAAACGCTTTGTTGTAACTGCCAAAGGTTAAATTATTTAGCAATGGGCTAGGAGTTCTCCCCCCTTTTCTCTTGATTTCAAGGCTTGCTACCAGCTTACCAACTTTACCCATTATACCTGGATCACCACCCGTTCCAGATAAAATCACTCCTGATAGTTGATCGCCAAATAATTGTATATAACGTCTAGATAAAAATGATCCCATACTATGGCCAAATAAGAAAATAGGGGTGGCAGGATGCTCTTTTTTTATAATAGATGTCAGTTCTCTCATATCTAGAACAACCTTTTCAAATCCTTGCTCATCAGCAAAGAAGCCAATACTATTCATTTTATCCCCAGTCTTTCCATGTCCCCGATGATCATTGCCATATACAATAAAATTTTGCGAGACAAGTTCCCTGGCGAATTTATCATACCTATTAATATGCTCCGCCATCCCGTGAGCAATTTGGATAATTGCCCTTGGAACCCCCTGATCCATCTCCCACTTTGAAGCAAAAATATCAACACCGTCTTTTGTCTGAAAAGTAAACTCAGATTGCTTCACCATTGTAACCACTCCTATTGAAAACGTTATATATCATCACCAATAATAGCAAATCTATTAAAATGGTCATGTATGATCCATTTTTCATTTTACTGCTGCTAGTATATATGTATTTATAACTAAATTTAATTATACCTCTATACCACTTCCCGTTAAACCTTTTGAATAAGACGCCATTAATAAAAGATACAAATCTTATTTTAATATAACTAGCAAATATACTCTAAAATTTCCAACATTTACTACCTGTTTTTTTTAGCATCGGAGATATTATGAACATTATTGCTATAGTATAATTATGAAGAAAAATCAATATTAATAAATGAGGTGTACATCTATGAAGTTTCGCAGCATTCGGTCTCGTACATTTTTTCTAATACTTCCCTTGCTATTAATCACACTAATAAGCATTGGAGGTATTTCGTATTTTAATGCAAAGAACAGTATTAATGAACAATTAAATCAAAAAATGAATCAACAATTAATGGGGATTACCAATAAAGTTGAATCTAATCTAACGGGGCATACCCGTGTAGCTCAGTCGATTGCTAAAACAATGGAATCTGAAAAAATAGGGTTCTATCATTTAGATCAGTTGAACTCCTTGATAGGAAAGAACCTAGAGAATAACAAAGATACGTTTGGTTCGGGCGTTTTCTTTGCCCCTTATACCTATGACCCTAAGATAAATTTCTTTTCTACGTATGTATATCATGGTGAAAACAACCAATTAGCAGCTTCAACGGATTATAATGATCCGAGCTATAACTATCCATCCCAGGACTGGTACAAGATCGGATTATCTCATGATAAGCCGTTTTATTTTACCGACCCCTATTACGATGAAAATGTAAAAGTCTTAATGGCTACAACTACTGTCCCTTTTTACAACAGTAACAATGAGTTATTAGGGATGGCAACGGCTGATATGAATCTGAAAACGTTGCAAAATTTTATTACTGAAACAAAAGTAGGTAAAAATGGCTGGGCGATGCTCCTTGATAGTAAAGGTAATTATATGGCCAGTAAAAATGGTAAGGTCTCATCATCTATTAAAGAGGACAAGAATACGTCTCTACAAAAACTGGCCCCACAAATGTTATCACAGCAGCAAGGTCGTGGTGTTTACGAGGACAGCAACGGTACAAACCGCATTTATTTTAATAAAATTCCAATGACCAATTGGATTATTGCCCTTGTCATACCTGAAAAGGAATTAACGGCTCCTCTTCATTCCTTGTTGAATACGATCATCATCATAAGCATTATTTCAATTGCATTAATTATTGTGATTATTTTTTACTATAGCCGTTATATCACGCGACATGTGGCTCTTGTAAATTCATTATCCAATCGCATGGCACAAGGAGATTTTTCTGAAAATATTCATATTGATACACATGATGAATTTAAGGATATGGGCGATAACTTAAATACCATGCTTTCTGATGTTCGAAAAATGTTAGATCAAGTTAGTCATGGGACAAGCCAAGTGGCGGCAACTTCAGAAGAATTAAATGCCAGTGCTTACCAGACTAGTGTGGCAACTGAACAAATATCAAATGCTATTCAAGAAATTGCCAGCGGTTCTGAAACACAAATGGATAGCTTACAAAATAGTTCTAAAGCGTTTGAGGAAATAGCCATCGGTATGACGAGAATTACTGACTCTACTTTATCGGCAGCAGAAAGTACCTCACACGTCTCAGAACAAGCAAAGAGCGGAAATCATTCGATTCAATCATCTGTTAATAAAATTCATAATATGCGCGAATCCGTTAAAAATAGCACGACTGCTCTTGCTCGATTAGTTGAGCATTCAGAGAAAATTGGTACAATCACAGAAGTAATTGCCGGGATTACAGAACAAACGAACCTATTAGCTTTAAATGCATCTATTGAAGCAGCCCGTGCCGGTGAACATGGTAAAGGATTTGCAGTGGTAGCTAATGAGGTTAGAAAATTAGCAGAGCAATCAAAAGAATCTGCAGAACAAATTACTGTTCTCATCAATCAAGTACAAGCAGATACCTCTAAGGTCGTTGATAGTATGAATAAGGGATCCGTAGATGTTGAGGATGGGGCTAAAGCAATTCAAGAAGCCGGAAATATTTTTGCTACCATTGTCACAGAAATTGAAGCAGTAAATCACCAAATTCAAGAAGTATCAGCGGCAAGCAAACAGTTATCTATTAGTACAGATGAAATCTCGTCTTCTTCACAGGAGCTACTGCAAATTGCTCAAAATTCATTACAAAATTCATCTAGAGTTGCTAACTCCTCTAAGGAGTCACAGATTTCAATGGAGGAAATCACGATTTCAGCAGAGTCATTAAGCAAGCTAGCACTTGAACTTCAGAAAATGACTTCAAATTTTAAGTTTTAGGATGACTAAAAGTAAAAGAGATAGCTCAAGCTATCTCTTTTTCTTTTGTCTCATTCGGATAAGCTGCTCCTAATCATTAAGAAGCTCTAAAAAGGAACAAATGGTTAGGATCCCTTTATCAAAGTTCTCCAAGTTAAAATGTTCATTAGGAGCATGTAGATTTTCGTCTGGCAAACCAAATCCCATTAATACAACAGGCACATCTAGGGATTGGTTAAAATCCGAAACAATTGGAATCGAACCACCCTCTCTTTTGTACACTGGTGCCTTTCCATATACATTTTGATACGCCTGGGCAGCTTTTTTAATCATTGGGCTGTCAATTGGAGTTAAAAATGGATTACCAATATCTCCGAGCGACACTTTAACCGTACATCCTTTTGGTGCATGTTTTTCCAGATGCTTTTTAATCAATCCTTGGATTTTTTCAGGATTTTGATTATTAACCAGACGGCAGGTGATTTTGGCATGAGCCTCATTCGGGATGACTGTTTTAGTCCCTTCCCCTTGAAATCCGCCCCATAATCCATTTATTTCTAAAGTCGGCCTAGAACTGATTCTTTCAGGATAAGGATAATTGTTTTCTCCTCCTGTTAAATCTGTTAACCCTAACGATTTTTTTAACTTTTCTTCATCAAGGCCAAGTGCCTTAATTTGTTCCTTTTCAAACTCAGTTAGTTCTACTACATCGTCATAAAAATGTTCAACATTAATTTTACCATTTTCATCATGAAGAGTAGAGAGCAGCTGAACCAATAGATGGTTGGCATTCTGAACTCCTCCACCAAACATGCCGGAGTGTAGATCAGAATTCGCTGTCATAAGTGAAAATTCCAATGCACACAGACCTCTTAAAGAATAGGTAATTGCGGGAACTCCCCTGTCCCACATATCAGAATCGGAAATAACAACTACGTCACAGGATAATTTATCCTTATTGTCCAACAAAAATGGGGCAAGATTCGGACTTCCGATTTCTTCTTCTCCTTCAATACAAAATTTCACATTTACCGGTAATTTATTTTCTAAATTTAATAATGTTTCCACTGCTTTGATATGTAGGAAGGTCTGCCCTTTATCGTCGGTTGCTCCTCTGGCAAAAATCTTTTCATCACGGATCGTAGGCTCGAACGGAGGCGTTTCCCATAAATGAACGGGATCAACAGGCTGTACGTCATAATGCCCGTATACTAAGACTGTTGGGGCATTTTCCTGATGAATCCAGTCCCCATAAATAATCGGATGACCCTTTGTCTGGATGGTTTCAACATGTTCCATTCCAATACTCTCTAATTTATTAGCAATCCATGAAGCTGCTTTTTGAATGTCCTCTTTATGCTCTGATAAAGAACTAATGCTTGGAATACGAAGTAATTCTTTTAATTCCTCGACATTTTGATTATGGTTATTTGATACGACCGCGGATAAATCCTTCATATTATCACCTTTTCATGTTAATTTTCTAAATCATATACTCATTATAAATAATAGAGAAAAAATAATAAAATCTCTTTTATCTTAATTTTGATTTAATGGTTTCACTCAAATATCCTCTATCTCTATGATACAAAATAACAGTAATCACTAAAAAGCCACCGGCTATAAAAATAGATGGATTACCAAAATAGGTAGTTGAAAAAGTTCCAAGCAACGCACCAAGAATAAATGAAAGAATAATCAAAGAAAATTCTTTGAATTGCTTTTTAGCTTCACAATTATTTTCCTTTATCGCCAAGTAGGCAGCTTGTGTTGCTGTACGAAGGTTACCAGTTGTCATTGTTGAATTGTAAGCCCACTTGTCCAGTTTATTGAACGTCGAGATTTGTAAAGATGACACAAATGCAATACATACTGTTACCACTATGTTGGGCACAGTTTTTGGCAACAAACCTACAGTCATTAATACCAAACATTCCAAAATGAGTATGGACCTTCGATAGCTATGCAATACTTCCCTTACTTGAGGTATTTTACCCATTTCTGAAACCAAAACACCCAATATGAATGCTAATATAGGGGGGATAATAAACAAAGCTCCTCTTACATCCTTATTAGCTGCTTTTACTGCAAGCAGTACCATGTTACCTGTTTGAGCATTAGCAAACACACCATCACGGCTGACAAAAGTATAGGCATCTAAAAAGCCACCAACAACAGCTAACAAAACACCTAAATAAATTGAGTTGGACGATAACGATGGGATTTTATATTTCACTTTTTTCACCTTATTTCATTTTAAAAATCATGCATTTTTCTCATATGTAAAACAGAGTGCTCTCCGCTTGCTGTTTAGGTATAGGGTATGCTTACCCTATTAATTTACACAATAATTTATAAGAGCTTATTGGAAATAAAAGACGCTTCTTACAAAATGTAAGAAGCGTTTTTATCGCTTAAATTACAAAATAATTGATACCGGTAGTCGTGGTCGAACCGACACTCCAGAGGAACACGATTTTGAGTCCGGTCGATAACTAAAATGCTTATAAAATCAATAATCCCAACAGTATAAGTAATTACTGAAAAATTTAATTAACGCGGATACTGATAATTATGCCTTTACTCTTTAAAATAGTCAATTCGATAATTAATTTTTTTATTAAATTTTACTTGTCCTAATACATGGTATTTTTTTATTAAGCTAGCTTCAACTTTTCTTGCATCATTGCTGCCATAAGACCACTCCATCTAATTCATTTTTTTCTCTATAAATCTAGTAATTAAGATTTTTATAAAAAAACAAGCACCCTCGAGAAGTACTCTCGTGGGTGCTTATAGATAAATGAATTATTTCACAGTCACTTTTTTAGCAGCACTTACGTTGCCTGCTTTGTCTTTTGCCGTTACATAAAGAGCAGTGCCTGCTTTTTGCTTATTGATCGTGACAGAGAATTTGCCGTACTTGTCAGCAGTAGCTGTACCAATTACTTTAGTTTCAGCTTTCACTTCTACTTTAGCATATGCTTCTGTTTTACCAGTTACTTTAGTTGTTTTGGAAGTAACACTATCAACAGATGGAGCAGCAGGAGCTGTTTTGTCTACTACTGTTGTTGTAGTAATAGAGCTAACATTACCTTTGTTGTCAGCTGCTGTAACAGTTAATACTGTACCTGCTGGCTGAGCGGCTTTTAAAGTCACGGAGTAATTACCGTACTTGTCAGCAACTGCAGTGCCCAGAACAGTAGAACCTTTCTTAACAGTAACCTTAGAACCTGGTTCTGCTTTACCCGTTACTTTCTTATCAAAATCTGTTACTTGGTTCACTACTGGTTTTACAGGAGCTGTTTTGTCTACAACAGTAACCTTCACTTCTTCACTTACATTTCCAGCCTTATCCGCAACGATGATTGTTAAGACTGTATCTGCTTTTTGTGCAGATTTTAATGTAACAGAGAAGTTACCATACTTGTCAGTTGTAGCATGGCCTAATTCAACTGTTCCAGCTTTAACAGTGACAGTAGAACCTGGCTCTGCTTTACCAATTACTTGTTTATCAAAGTCTCTTACTTCGTTTACAGATGCTTTTGCAGGAGCAATGACATCCATTACCGTAACAATGTTTAAAGGGCTTACATTCGTAGCAGTGTCAATAGTAAAGATGTACAATACTGTGCCAGCTGCTAATTTCTCTAATAGAGTAACTGTGAAGTTGCCATCTTCGTCAGCAATAACATTTACTTTGAAGCCTTTATTATCAGTGATAACAACATGAGATCCTGCTTCGGCTTTACCTGTGATCGTTGTGCTTATGTTTGTGATAGGATCCACAGAAGGAGCTCCTGGGTCTGTCACATCTTTTACAACCACTTTAGCAGCTTCACTGACATTATGCGCTGAATCTGTAACAGTTACAAAAACTTCTGTATATGCCGGAAGAACGGATATGTCCATCGAGAAGTTTCCTTCTGTATCGGCTTCTGTTGAACCTACCACTACATCATTTACTCTAGCTTCTACTTTAGCACCAGCTTCAGCTTCACCTGTGATCGTTGTAGATTTGTCTGTTACTTCGTCCACTACTGGAGCTTCTGGAGCTGTTCCGTCTGCTACTTCTACTTTTGTATCAAAGCTTACGTTTTGTGAAATAATATTTTTAACAGGGTCTGTTACTACTGATTTAATAGCAGTTACAGTTAAAGTTTTTCCTGCTTTTGGTTTCGGAATGGAAACAGTAAAGCTTCCGTCATCGCCAGCTGTTGCTGTGCTGATGATTTTTTGACCATCTTTCACTTGTACTAATGCTTGAGCAACTGTCGTTCCTGTAACGTTTGTATCTTTGTCGTAAACTGGATTTACAACTGGAGCTTCAGGTGTAACTTCTAACTGTCTCATTCTTCCTTCATATTTACCATCAATAGGTGCATTTAAGGAACTAACATAATCGACTAATGTTTGTAAGTCATCACCACTCCAAGTTTTGCGATTAGTACCATTTTTGAATTCAGCAAAGAAATCTCCGCCATCTGCCATGAAGTTATTTACAGTAACAGAATAAACGGCATTCGGGTCAATTTTTGAACCATCTGGAAGATAAATATCAACAACTTTTTCACCAATTGGCAGTGCGTCTGACCAAGTATAAGTTAATCCCGAAATTTGCATAATGCGATATCGGTCTGAACGAAACTCTTGGTTAATGACTGTTCTTACTTGTTCACCAGTAAGGTTTAGACTTACTACATCATTACCAAATGGTTGAATAGCGAATAAGTCTCCATATGTTACATTTCCAGCCTGCTTAATTTCGTCACGTACGCCGCCGGCATTTATAAAGGCAAATTGTGTACCTGTTTTTGCACGCATTGCATCAGCAATCACGTCACCCATTGGCGCTTCTCCAGATGTATTCTGAAGTTTCGCAATAGGACCGTTTGTTGTACCAACTACTCTATTAACGGTTGGAGCAACATCTGCCAAGTATTTATCAAGTTCAGCTTTAACGCCAGCATCAAGGTGGGCTGGGTCTTGGAAGGTAGATTGAACTTGAGCTGTTTTTGTTACAATGTCCTCTGTCACAGGGTCAATGGTTAAGTCCACATCAGAGAATGCAGTACCATAAGAATATGACTGAACAAGAAGTTTTTGTTTACCAGTATTATCAGTTACGGTTGAGTTTAGGTATTTATGGTCATGTGCACCGTATACAACGTCAACTTCTGGGTCAATTGCTTTTGCAATATCAACTACTTGACCAGTAGGGTTCGATCCATCACTACTAGAAGTTCCAGGGTCATGAGCTAACACAACAATGGACTTGATACCTTTAGATTTTAATTCTTGTGCATACGTATTAATTGCTTCTACTTCGTCCGTAAATTCAACACCAGCTACACCACTAGGAGTTACAATAGTTGGTGTTTCTGTTGTTACTACTCCGATGAAACCAATTTTCACTCCGTCAACTTCTTTGATCGCGTAAGGAGGTAAAACTAATTCACCCTTGTGTTCGCCTTCTGTGTACTTCACGTTAGCAGCAATATAGTTGAATTTTGCCCCTTCGAATGCACCGTATTTATCAACGGTCTTAGGATGTGCGCCGCCATTAATTAAACGAAGCATTTCTGTAACGCCTTCATCAAATTCGTGGTTACCGATTGTACCAACATCCATTCCTAATTCATTCATGAAACGAATAGTTGGCTCGTCTTGTAATAACGCGGATGCAGGACGGCTTGCGCCTACAAGGTCACCAGCTTGTACCATTAGGGTGTTAGCTGGATTGGTTGCTTCTCTCTCTTTCAAGTAACCTGCTAAATATTGAATTCCCCCAACAGGTTTTCCTGAAACAGTAGTAGAATAGTCTAACTGACCGTGGAAATCATTAATACCTAGTAATTGAACATGTACATTTTGATCTAGAGAATACTGCTCCCAAGTTACGCCGTTAACAGTCTGCGGTCCAACATCCTTCACAGCTGGTTGAGATGGCAGACCTTTTGTTACGGCATCTGGAGAAGATCTAAATACAAGCTTCGCTTCGCCGCCAACAGGAGCAATCTTCCAGTTGTTATCAGCCGTAGGGTTTACGACTTTTTTGTCTTGAATGTAATTCATTAAAACTTGACGGTTCTCGTCAGGAGAATCTACTACAAGTGTAGCATGACCACCTTTTGTTCCTGGGAAGTTACCGCCGCCGCTTGCACGATAGTTGTTTGTTGCAACGATGAATCGTTGATCATCTGCGATTGGGTTACCCTTCATATCGGTAAAATGGATGATACGATGAGCATCTTGATTAACTACATCACCAGAAGTATAGTTATATCTTGCTGGCTGCGTTACATCGATTTGATATTTAACGCCATCGATTACATCAAAGTTAAATGGTGGGAAACCATAATCGATTAACTCTTGTGGGTCTGCCACAGCAGGGTCAATTCGATTAAATTGAGAGGCTGACATTTCTAACCATTCTTTTACTTGTGCACCAGTTAGTTCAACCGCTTTTAACGTGTTGTTATAAAGATACAAGTCATTGGCACTCTTAATAGAAAGATCACCTTTATTGATATTGGTGTAATCCGCTATACCTTGGCGTCCAGCCTTAAATGGTGCACCAGCTGAAATAACTGGGATATCTTTTAAGTCTGGGCGATTTTTCGCAATAAAGTCTTTCACATAAGCGGTTTGAGCATCATTCACGATCTGGATTGTTGGGTCATCCATTACGCGTGAAAAATAGCTGTTCATGGCCGTAGTTGTTTCACCAATTTTGCCGCGAACATAAGCTAAAGTTCCATCATGATATTCCTTAACAGCGTTTACAATTTCTTGATCTGGACCATCAATGGAAGGAACCATTACTGGCTTTTTGTTGGCATCAAATACTGGGTTGCCGTCTGCATCTACTGCTTGCTTCTTAAGTGATCTTAAAGCAGCTTTAGAATCAGCCACCGTCCATTGACCATTCACTTTTTGAAGCGTTAAGTCCATAACTCCTAGGTTATTTCCCCAATAGCCCGCTTCCATTGCTGGAACATTGTTGATTTTACCATTTGTGTTATCAATATCTGTTTTGCCGTTAAATGTAGCATCGCCAGGGAAGTTTAAGTGTGCATGTCCAAATAATAATGCATCAATTCCTGGTACTTTACTTAAAGCAAAGACAGCGTTCTCTGCGTTTTCAGCGTCTTGGCTATTTGTTACAGCAACGTCACATCCAGAGTGAGCAATCGCAACAATAACATCTGCGCCTGCTGCCTTCATCTGAGGGATAAACGTATTTGCTGTTTTAACAATATCTTTTACGGTTACTTTATTTGATAAGTTGTCTTTGTCCCACTGCATGATTTGCGGTGGTGCAAAACCAATAACCCCTACATGAATTGTTTGAGTCTGGCCATTTTGATCGACTACTTGCTTTTCAATAATTTTATAAGGTGTAAAATAGTTTTCAGTATCATTTGAAGAGTCACCGTCAGCGCCATTATCTTTGTAGATATTCGCGTTAACTACATTGTAAGGAACTTCTTGCAGAGCGTTGTTCAAATAGTCCAAACCATAGTTAAATTCATGGTTTCCTACAATACCTGCATCATAATTAAGAAGGCTCATCGCCTTAAACATTGGATGCTGTTCATCTGCAGCCAATTTCTTAATTTTAGCAACATAGTCTGCCATTGGGTTCCCTTGTAATAAGTCACCCGCATCAAATAACATAGAGTTTTGTTGATAAGTAGGGCTGCTTGCATCCGTACTATTAATCTTTTCTTCTCTTGCTTGTTTGATTAGGACAGCTGTTCTGTCTAGACCATAATCAGTAGTTGCTTTGTCCTGATAGTAGTCATAGTCCATGACATTGTCATGTAAATCAGTTGTTTCCAGGAAACGCATCTTAACTGTACTTTCTGCAGTTCCTGTTACTTCAGCCTTAGCTGTTCCTGGGAACATATTCAACGGAATCGTTGTAAGCGCTAACACTGCGGCCAAAGAAGTATTAAGCATGCGTTTTGTCATGCTTCTTTTAATTTTTCTTTTCACCGTTTTCCCGCCTTTCGACAAATAAATTGGCATTGCAGAACTATTCTACTAATATTTCGACAAGATTCATAGAGTTTTTCAAAACTTTTTTAGTTAAAATTGAAAGATTAGGGTTTGAAAAGGCATTCTAACTAATATTTGGCAGATATCTGCTATAATTCGGCAAAATATTCAAATTTCCATATAATAGATGTGAAAATTCTGTATTCTATTATAAGACAGGATAAAAAAGGAGGTATGAAGAAGTGAGAGCTGAAAAATTTGTCAAAAAGAAGAAAAAATGGCCACGTGTGGTTGGGATCATTTTATTAGTACTCTTAGTTGGATTTGTATTTATTCATATTCTGTATATAAATTCTTATCCAATGCAGTAGAGACCAGGCATCAGCCGTTTGGCCGAACCAAATCGGATAAACGGACTTAGAAAATTTCCTTGAACAACAAGCAGCCTTTCACCGTTCTTCTTTTAGGGGTAGATAAACGTAAAGGCGATAAGGGCCGCTCTGATACCATCCCTTTTCTTGTTTCCTTTTCCTAATACAAGAATTTTCCCGCTTTCAAGCGAAATATCAGTTATTTCATGTTTACGAGTTCGCAAAGCTTTACTCCAGTATCAAGTAAGACTGGCATAATAGTGTAATCCCTAAAGTCCACAAATTTCTTTTTATTAGGTTGGCTTAAAAGTTCTCTTTCTTCATCATCTGTAAAAGGTTTTATTTGCTCTTTCTTCCCCTTCTGTTTTTGGAGAGAACAAGCGGCATTAATAGATATGACTGTTTCCTAATGTAAGAATGAGTAGAACTGTTTCATGGTCCTAATACAGTGGTTTATCGTGGTTGGATTATTGCCTAATTGCTCCATTCAATAACTGATGACGTCTTTAAACAATTTCTCTGATGTATGAAGCGGAGCAGTAGAATATTTTAGATTCTCTAAAGCACGTTTAATAACCGTCAGATTTTCCTTATCCCAACGTTTTGTATGGTAGGTCAGGTTTTTCATTGTCATGTCTTTTAAAAACAAATCTAGGCTGGTCTGAAAGTCCTCACCGCCACTAACTAACAATGTTTGTTCTTCCTCGTGTAACTCCTCAATAATGGTTCTTCTTTTTTCCATTCCTCTACGCTTCTTTAAAGCTAATAAAGGTGGTAGCACAATATTTTTACGTACATGATTATAAGACACGACCAAAATAAAAAGGATTGCGTGTTCAGTCATTAAGACTAAACTCACAATCCTTGTTATACCGCAGAAAAGAGCGGGTTTAGGTTAAAAATGATACCGGTGGCCGGGGTCGAACCGGCACTCCAGAGGAACACGATTTTGAGTCGTGCGCGTCTGCCAATTCCGCCACACCGGCAAATCATATGGAGGCGGCAACCGGATTCGAACCGGTGGATAAAGGTTTTGCAGACCTTGGCCTTACCACTTGGCTATGCCGCCGAATTTAATATGGAGCGGAAGACGGGATTCGAACCCGCGACCCCCACCTTGGCAAGGTGGTGTTCTACCACTGAACTACTTCCGCAAAATGGCTGGGCTAGCTGGATTCGAACCAACGAATGACGGAGTCAAAGTCCGTTGCCTTACCGCTTGGCTATAGCCCAATAGCTGAACATTAATAGCAT
>NZ_JBALNY010000049.1:59265-59603 GCF_036962145.1 Bacillus sp. JJ1764
TTAACCACTTCGCCACAACCGCCATAATAAATATGGCAGGGGTAGTAGGAATTGAACCCACACCAAAGGTTTTGGAGACCTTCGTTCTACCTTTAAACTATACCCCTAAAAATGGTGGAGGGGGACGGATTCGAACCGCCGAACCCTGAGGGAGCGGATTTACAGTCCGCCGCGTTTAGCCACTTCGCTACCCCTCCATTATTATATACACGAATCAGTAAATGGTGCCGGTGAGAGGACTTGAACCCCCAACCTACTGATTACGATTCAGTTGCTCTACCGATTGAGCTACGCCGGCCTAATCAGATCTTAAAGCAAACAAATGGTGGCTCAGGACG
>NZ_JBALNY010000005.1:0-38701 GCF_036962145.1 Bacillus sp. JJ1764
GTCCTATAGAAGGGGGGACCTATGCCGTAAATGGAATCATGTTGGAGGATTTACGGTCAGGTTATTCCGGTCAGCATGCCTCTAATCTGGGTGGGATTATTGCCCATGAGATTGCAAAAGGACTGAACATTCCTGCCTTTATTGTCGACCCAGTTGTAGTAGATGAGCTGGAGCCAATTGCGAGAATTTCTGGATTTTCTTTAATTGAAAGAAAAAGTATTTTCCACGCGTTAAACCAAAAGGCTGTCGCTAGAAGAGTGGCAAAAGAGCTAGGGCAAAAATATGAAAGCCTAAACTTAATCGTTACACATATGGGCGGTGGGATCACTGTCGGAGTCCACAAGCAAGGGCGTGTCATCGATGTTAATAATGGACTTCATGGGGACGGTCCGTTTAGCCCGGAACGTGCAGGGACTGTTCCAGCAGGTGATTTAGTCACCTTGTGCTTTTCAGGTGAGTACTATCGAGAAGAAATCATGAAGATGCTCGTTGGGAAAGGCGGTTTAGTTGGTTATTTAGGTACTAATGATGCCGTCAAGGTGGAACAACATATCGCCTCTGGTGACAAAAAAGCAAAACTAGTATATGAAGCGATGGCTTACCAGGTTGCTAAAGAAATCGGGGCAGCCAGTACCGTGCTTTCGGGGAAAGTTGATGCTATTATTTTAACTGGTGGGCTTGCCTATGGTAAGGAGTTTGTTCAAATGATTGGTGACCGAATCAATTGGATTGCAGATGTCATGATCCATCCCGGTGAAAATGAACTTCAAGCACTTGCGGAGGGAGCTCTTCGTGTTCTTCGTGGTGAAGAGTCTGTGAAAGATTATCCCGGACAATTCAATACTGTAAAAATGTAAACCATATAGGGAGGGAATTTTGTGGCACAAGAATATGATTTAGTTGTACTTGGTGGGGGAACCGGCGGTTATGTGGCAGCCATTCGGGCTTCACAGCTCGGATTAAAAACTGCAATTGTTGAAAAAGGGAAGCTTGGAGGTACCTGTTTGCACAAAGGGTGTATTCCAAGTAAGGCGTTATTAAGAAGTGCTGAAGTATATGCTACCACGAAGCGCAGTGAGGAATATGGGGTTCTTGCCCATGATATCACAGTAAATTTTAACAAAGTACAGGAACGAAAAATCAAAATTATCGACCAGCTTCATAAAGGTGTACAATTTTTAATGAAGCAAGGAAAAATAGATGTATTTGAAGGGATCGGCCGCATTTTGGGTCCTTCCATCTTTTCCCCGATGCCGGGAACCATTTCAGTGGAAATGAATAATGGCGAAGAAAACGAAATGTTAATCCCTAAAAACGTCATTATTGCCACTGGTTCAAGACCGAGAACTCTTCCAGGACTTGATATTGACGGACAATATGTCATGTCTTCTGATGAAGCACTTGAAATGGAACAACTTCCGGAATCCATTGTCATTGTTGGAGGCGGAGTTATTGGCATTGAATGGGCGTCAATGCTTTCTGATTTCGGTGTAGAGGTTACCGTAATTGAATATGCAGATCGAATCATTCCAACTGAGGATAAAGAAATCTCCAAAGAAATGCAGCGATTAATGAAGAAAAAAGGTATTAAAATTGTTACCAGTGCAAAAGTTCTGTCAGAAACTCTCGTAAAAGATAATGGGGTAACTATTTCGGCGGAAGTTAAGGGCTCTGTGAAAGAATTTAAAGCAGAAAAGATTTTAGTTTCTGTGGGTCGCCAGGCAAATGTAGAAGGAATTGGACTAGATAATACCGAAATACAAGTGGATAGAGGTTTTATCACCACTAATGAATTTTTCCAAACAAAGGAATCACATATTTATGCGATCGGGGATGTAATTGGCGGTCTGCAATTAGCTCATGTGGCTTCCCACGAAGGAATTATTGCTGTAGAGCATATAGCAGGAAAAGATCCTTCACCACTACAATATGATTTAGTTTCTAGATGTATTTACAGTCATCCAGAAGTATCTAGTGTTGGGATTACAGAGGATCAGGCAAAAGAAAAAGGCTTTAAAGTAAAGGTCGGAAAGTTTTCCTTTAAGGGAATTGGTAAGGCTCTTGTTTTCGGTGAATCTGATGGTTTTGTAAAAATTGTCGCTGACGAAGAAACCAATGATATATTAGGGGTCCATATGATTGGCCCGCATGTCACGGATATGATTTCTGAAGCAGGTTTAGCCATGGTGCTGGATGCTACTCCATGGGAAATCGGTCATACCATTCATCCACATCCAACCCTGTCAGAGGCTATCGGGGAGGCCGCATTGGCAGTCGATGGAAAGGCGATTCATTCATAAAACCTAAGTAAAATAGAAATTTTACGAACAATTGGGAGGTACTTGATATATGGTAGAAAAGCGTCATGAAGCTTTAGGGTTAGACGACGGCAAAGTGTTGGAAATGTATGAAACGATGCTTTTGGCACGGCGAATTGATGAAAGGATGTGGCTTTTGAATCGGGCTGGGAAAATTCCTTTCGTCATTTCATGTCAAGGTCAGGAAGCGGCCCAGGTTGGTGCTGCCTTTGCACTGGACCGTGAAAAGGATTATGTCCTTCCCTATTATCGTGATATGGGCGTCGTATTAACCTTTGGAATGACCCCAAGAGATTTAATGCTATCAGGATTTGCTAAAGCAGAAGATCCCAATTCAGGTGGACGTCAAATGCCTGGCCACTTCGGACAAAAGAAAAATCGCATCGTAACTGGCTCCTCTCCTGTTACAACCCAAGTACCGCATGCAGTAGGAGTTGCTCTTGCCGGGAAAATGGAGAAAAAGGATTTTGTCTCGTTTGTAACTTTTGGAGAAGGCTCATCCAACCAAGGTGACTTCCATGAAGGTGCAAATTTTGCAGGTGTTCATAAGCTCCCCGTTATTTTCATGTGTGAAAATAATAAATACGCGATTTCCGTTCCAATTGAAAAGCAATTGGCTTGTGAAAAAGTTTCTGACCGTGCCATTGGCTATGGTATGCCTGGATATACGGTAAATGGAAATGACCCATTAGAAGTTTATAAGGTTGTAAAGGAAGCAGCGGAAAGAGGTCGCCGTGGTGAAGGCCCAACCTTAATTGAAACCGTTTCTTATCGTTTAACTCCGCATTCTTCTGATGATGATGACCGTTCTTACCGGGCTCCTGATGAAGTGGCAAAAGCCAAAACACAAGATCCAATTATTACTTTTGGTGCCTATTTAAAAGAAACAGGTGTGCTAAGTGATGAATTGGAAAAGGGAATCAATGACCGTGTGATGAAGCAGGTTAATGAAGCTACAGATTATGCTGAAAGTGCTCCATATGCTGCGCCTGAAGATGCGCTGAAATATGTGTACGCGGATAAGTAAGGGGGAACGAACATGGCAGTAATTTCTTATATAGATGCTGTAACAATGGCGATTCGTGAGGAAATGGAACGGGACCCAAAGGTTTTTGTTCTTGGTGAAGATGTTGGTAAAAAAGGTGGCGTATTTAAGGCCACTCAAGGATTATATGAACAATTTGGTGAAGAGCGAGTAATTGATACACCTTTGGCTGAATCAGCCATTGCAGGTGTGGGAATTGGAGCGGCAATGTATGGAATGCGTCCAATTGCTGAGATGCAATTTGCTGATTTTATTATGCCTGCTGTCAATCAAATTATTTCAGAAGCAGCAAAAACCCGTTACAGGTCCAATAATGATTGGAGCTGTCCAATGGTGATCCGGGCGCCATATGGCGGCGGGGTGCATGGTGCTCTCTATCATTCCCAATCCGTAGAGGCAGTTTTTGCGAATCAGCCGGGATTAAAAATTGTTATGCCTTCCACTCCTTATGATGTAAAAGGTCTTTTAAAAGCGGCAATCCGTGACAATGATCCTGTTCTATTCTTTGAGCATAAACGGGCTTATCGCTTAATTAAAGGTGAAGTACCGACAGATGATTATACATTGCCAATTGGTAAAGCCGATGTGAAACGTGAAGGGGAAGACATCACTGTGATTACCTATGGCCTTTGCGTGCACTTTGCCTTGCAGGCTGCTGAGAAGTTAGCGAAGGATGGAATCTCAGCCCATATTCTTGATTTAAGAACAGTTTACCCACTCGATCAAGAAGCTATTATTGAAGCTGCTTCCAAAACAGGCAAAGTATTACTTGTTACGGAAGATAACAAAGAAGGCAGTATCATGAGTGAAGTTGCCGCGATTATTGCGGAACATTGTCTATTTGATTTGGATGCACCAATTAAGCGACTAGCGGGCTATGATGTGCCAGCAATGCCTTACGCTCCTACAATGGAAAAATTCTTTATGGTCAATCCGGATAAAGTGGAAAAGGCAATGCGAGAATTAGCAGAGTTCTAATTCCAACCGAATAAGTGAAAGGCATTTGTATAGGAGGTAAAACCATTGGCAATCGAACAAATTAAAATGCCTCAGTTAGGCGAAAGTGTAACCGAAGGCACTATCAGTAAATGGTTAGTTTCAGTAGGAGATCAAGTTAATAAATATGACCCGCTTGCAGAGGTCATGACCGATAAGGTAAACGCAGAGGTTCCATCCTCTTTTGCAGGGACAATCAAAGAGCTTATTGCAGCTGAGGGTGATACTTTAGCAGTAGGTGAAATTATTTGTACTATTGAAGTGGAGGGTGGAACTGAGGTTGCAGCTGAAGCATCAACCCCTACTTCTGAACAACCAGTTGAAGCAACAGCAACAAAGAGTCCTGTTTCACCTGCGGCATCTGATACGAAAGTGCGCTATTCACCAGCTGTATTAAAGCTTTCCCAAGAGCATGGGATTGATTTAACCCAGGTGACAGGCACCGGCGCAGAGGGAAGGATTACCAGAAAAGATTTATTGAAAATAATTGAATCTGGTCAGATACCAAAGCCGGTCGAAGCAACTGGAGCAGCCAGCCAAACAGCCGTTGTCCAGCCAACCGCGCAGCCGGTAGCACAGGCAGTATCTTCACAAGCTCAAGCAGCTGTTCCGGCTATTCCTGTGGCCCCTGGAGATATTGAAATTCCAGTTACAGGTGTCCGAAAAGCGATTGCCGCCAACATGCTGCGCAGCAAACATGAGGCTCCGCACGCTTGGACAATGGTCGAGGTAGATGCTACTAACTTGGTGGAATATCGCAACTCGATTAAAGATGAATTTATGAAAAAAGAGGGCTTTAATTTAACCTTCTTTGCTTTCTTCGTGAAAGCCGTTTCCCAAGCACTGAAGGAATTCCCACAAATCAACTCCATGTGGGGCGGCGATAAGATCATCCAGAAGAAGGATATTAATATTTCCATCGCTGTGGCAACAGATGAAGCGCTGTTTGTTCCGGTAATCAAAAATGCCGATGAAAAAACGATCAAAGGAATTGCCCGCGAAATTTCTGAGCTAGCTGTGAAGGTGAGAACCGGAAAGCTGAAAGCGGAGGATATGCAGGGAGGATCCTTTACCGTCAACAATACAGGTTCATTCGGATCTGTCCAATCAATGGGTATCATTAATTATCCGCAAGCAGCGATTCTTCAGGTGGAATCTATTGTAAAGCGTCCTGTTGTCATGAACAACGGAATGATCGCTGTTCGCGACATGGTAAACCTATGTATGTCTCTTGATCACCGTATTTTGGATGGCTTAGTGTGTGGCCGTTTCTTGCAGCGTGTTAAAGAAATTATCGAAAACACATCCAAATCCAACACGTCCATCTATTAATAAAATTAGCCACTGTCTTTTACCAGACAGTGGTATTTTTATTGTCTAGCTCCAGTGCCCTAGCTGCTAGTGTCCTTCGCACTCCGCCCTACGATAAGTCAACATCGAATCGCCACCGGCTCTTCGTGTTTCCTATATCTCAGATGGAGAGACTCCACAAGGAAAGCTTCAGTAGCATGGGCATCGCACGAAGGAAAAGCGCTAGCTTTTTCGAGGAGGCCATACGCAGCTGACCAAGACACTTGAGCTTTTCTTATTGCCACATTTCGGTAACTATTCTACAATATAATTAATTGAATATTACTTATATTCTAAACTGACACATAAGGGGGATGGTGGGTTTGGAACAAATTCGGAATCAGTCTTTTCCTTTAAAAACCAAGGCGGATTGGGAGGCAAAAGCCGAACAATCATTAAAAGGGAAAACGGTCCAAACATTACATAATTCGACATACGAAAACATTATTTTGAAACCGCTTTATTTGGAAGATGATGAAATATCTATTTGTGACTATCCTGGGGGTTCTGATGGTCGCAGGGGAAATGACCTGTTGGGATATGTGACAAAGGAATGGAAAGTGGCCCAGCAAATTCCTTTCAAAGACTTAGATGAATTAAAGAGTAAACTCTCAACTTCTGTTAAAAAAGGACAAACCGCTATTTCATTTGAACTTACAAACGAGGTGATTGATCACTTTTCTAGTGTGACCGATTCAACTTATCCTTTTGCCATTAATGCAAAATGGCTGCAACCGGAACTAGTTAAAAAGCTAGATAGTAAAGGTCTAACAGGCTATATTGCCAATGACCCGCTTGCGCTATTTGCTGAAGAAGGAGCTATTTCAGAGGATTACCTTCAAACATGGACAAATGCAGTACTACAGGCCGCTGGCAAGCAACCACAGCTAAGAACCGTTTTAATAGACACAGTTCCTTATCATAACGGGGGAGCAAATGCAGTACAAGAGCTAGGAATTGCTGCAGCAACAGCTGTCTTTTATGTTCAGCATTTGACCAATCATGGGTTGGACCTTGAAACAAGCCTTTCCAAATTCATGTTTCAATTCTCTATTGGCAGTAACTTTTTCATGGAAGTGGCAAAACTGCGGGCAGCACGTGTGTTGTGGAATCGGATTACCGAGCTCTACGGTACAGCTGAGGAAGCGCGGAACATGCAAATTACCGCAAAAACCTCCAGTTTTAACAAAACATTATTTGATCCGCATGTTAACATTCTCCGTTCTGCTAACGAAGCATTTGCGGCCATTTTAGGTGGGGTGCAATATTTGCAGATCGGGCCATTTGATGAATTGACAGGCTCCAATCTATTCTCTGAACGGATTGCCCGTAACATCCAACTTATTTTAAAAGATGAAGCCCATTTGCAAAAGGTCATAGATCCGGCAGGAGGGTCTTGGTATATCGAGTCACTTACAAATCAGCTGGCAGAAGCAGCATGGGTATTTTTCCAGCAGATTGATGCAAGAAACGGCATTCTTGAAGCATTGAGATCCGGATGGGTACAGAAGGAGATTACCGCAGTTTTTGAAAAAAGAAATAAAGATATTCAAATGAGAAAACAAAGTATTATTGGAACCAATGTGTATGCAAAATTGGATGAGCCTATACCTGTACCAAAAATGTCACCTCAGCCTAAAACTGTTGATTCATCCTTAAAAATCGAAAAGATTCCGCAGCGCCGTTTGGCTGAACCATATGAGGAATTACGTTTTAAAGCGAAACAGTTGCCAGAAGAGCCAGCAGTTGGTTTGCTTTGCTTAGGAGAATTAAAGCAGCATAAAGCACGAAAGGATTTTATCCAGGGATTCCTGGCACCGGGCGGGATTGATACAGTTGAAAGTCAGCCAATCTTCACATTAGAAGATGCCAGACTATTTCTCTCTGGTTCAACCGTGAAATATCTTTGCTTCTGTGGCACGAATGATCAATATGAAGTGATGGGGCATGAACTTTTGTTCTCTCTAAAAGCAGAGTTCCCTGAGCGAATCTTCCTATTGGCCGGCTTGCCGGAGCGGGAACGCCAACAACAATGGCTTGAGGAAGGAATCCAACAGTTTATTCATCTAAATAGTAATTGCTTTGAAACAGCAACAGCTATTCTGACCCAATTGGAGGTGAAGGCAGTTGAAGATTCAAAAGCCTGATTTTCAACAAAAAGCCCTGTTTGAACACCAGCAATTTTTGACGAAGGAAGAATGGGAGAAACAAGTTGACAAGGAACTTGGAAACTCCATTGAAGACCTATTTTTTGAAACGAATGAACAAATTAAATTAAAACCGCTTTATACAAAGAAAGATCGTGAAGGGTTGGAGCATATTCATAACCTTCCGGGGTTACCGCCTTATACCCGCGGACCTTACCCGACGATGTATGTCAATCGGCCTTGGACAGTACGTCAATATGCTGGATTTTCCACTGCAGAAGAAAGTAATGCCTTTTACCGCAGGAACTTAGCAATGGGGCAAAAAGGGTTGTCTGTTGCCTTTGACCTAGCCACACATAGAGGTTATGATTCCGACCATCCTCGTGTGGTAGGGGACGTGGGCAAGGCCGGTGTTGCAATCGATTCGGTTCTCGATATGAAAACCCTATTTGACGGGATTCCTTTGGATCAAATGTCTGTTTCGATGACAATGAATGGTGCCGTACTCCCGATCTTGGCATTTTTTATCGTCACGGCCGAGGAGCAGGGGGTAAGCCAAGAAAAGCTTTCAGGTACAATCCAAAACGATATTTTAAAAGAATACATGGTTCGCAATACGTATATCTATCCACCGGACATGTCGATGAAGATTATTGCCGATATTTTCGAATATACATCAAAATACATGCCAAAGTTTAATAGCATCAGTATCTCCGGCTATCATATGCAGGAAGCAGGGGCACCTGCTGATATTGAATTGGCCTACACACTTGCCGATGGGCTGGAGTATGTTAGAACAGGACTGAAAGCGGGCATCGAGATAGATTCTTTTGCACCACGGTTATCGTTTTTCTGGGCGATTGGCATGAATTATTTTATGGAAGTCGCGAAAATGCGGGCAGCGAGATTCATTTGGGCGAAAATGATGAAGACCTTTAACCCGAAAAATGAAAAATCAATGGCTCTTCGCACCCATTCACAGACCTCGGGCTGGAGTCTGACCGAGCAGGATCCGTTCAATAACATAACAAGAACATTGATTGAAGCCCATGCGGCCGCGATGGGGCATACACAATCTCTGCATACAAATGCCTTGGATGAAGCAATTGCTCTCCCAACTGATTTTTCAGCACGAATTGCCCGGAATACTCAGCTATTTCTGCAAGAGGAAACCGGAATCACCAAAGTCATTGATCCGTGGGCCGGTTCCTATTATGTTGAAAAACTGACAGATGAATTAATGAAACGCGCCTGGGAACATATTGAAGAGATTGAAAGTCTGGGAGGAATGGCGAAAGCGATCGAGACGGGTCTTCCAAAAATGCGGATTGAAGAAGCAGCAGCCCGTAGACAGGCGCAAATAGACTCAGGAAAAGAAACGATTATCGGTGTTAATCGGTATCGTCTTGAAAAAGAGGAACCACTTGATATTTTGGATATTGATAACACCGCGGTCCGGTTAAAGCAAATTGACAAATTAACCGAATTAAAAGCCAGCCGTGATGAACAGAAAGTAGAAGAAGCTTTAATAGCTTTAACAAAAGCTGCAGCTAGCGGGGAACAAAATTTATTGGAGCTTGCTGTTCAAGCTGCACGAGTTAGAGCCACATTAGGGGAAATCTCCGATGCTATTGAAAAAGTAGCAGGTAGACATAAAGCGATGATTCGCTCCATTAGCGGAGTGTACAGTACGGCATTTCAAAATGAAGAGGAAATTACCGAAGTCCAACAGATGACCGACGAATTCCTCGAAAATGAAGGAAGACGACCGCGGATCTTAATTGCCAAGATGGGTCAGGATGGCCATGACCGAGGTGCGAAAGTCATTGCCACAGCCTTTGCCGATCTCGGCTTTGATGTCGATATCGGACCATTGTTCCAAACCCCGGCGGAAACAGCGCAACAAGCCGTGGAAAACGATGTTCATGTGATAGGGATGAGTTCACTGGCGGCTGGACATAAGACACTTCTGCCACAGCTAGCTGAAGAATTGAAAAAGTTAGGTCGGCCGGACATCCTAATTGTTGCCGGCGGTGTCATTCCCGCTCAGGATTATCAATTTTTATATGACAATGGTGCCGCAGCTATTTTTGGACCGGGAACAATTATTCCAGTGGCTGCCCAAAAAGTCATTAAAGAGATTTATAGACAGCTGGGCTACGAGGAAGTGGCAAACTAATGTCTGTTGATCAAAAACCAGAGTGGAGCAATCCGAATGATCCTGATTCCTGCTCCAGCATCATTCGTAAGGGACAGGAGATGGAAGGGCAGACTGCAAGCATTCAAAAGAATATGCAATTTCAAAAACGTGGCAGGGCGGAACCATCAGTCGAGGAGCTATACGAGGGCGTGTTATCTGGGAACAGGACTCTTCTCGCCCGAGCGATTACGCTGGTGGAAAGTAACGCAGGACACCATTTTCAAAAAGCACAAATGCTGCTGCAAAAGCTCTTGGCTCACTCCGGGAAATCCATTCGCATTGGGATTACCGGGGTTCCGGGTGCCGGGAAAAGTACCTTTATTGAAGCGTTTGGGCAGTATTTATGCAATTTGGGGTACAAGGTAGCTGTACTTGCTATCGATCCAAGCTCAAAGTTAACCGGAGGCAGCATCTTGGGGGATAAAACTAGAATGGAGCAACTGGCCAAAAATCCAAGAGCTTTTATTAGACCATCCCCCACCGCCGGCAAGCTTGGCGGTGTTCATCGAAAAACAAGGGAAGCGATGCTGGTCTGTGAAGCCGCCGGTTTTGATGTCATATTAGTCGAAACTGTCGGCGTCGGACAAAGTGAAGTAATCATCCGCGACATGGTTGATTTCTTTATGCTTCTCGTCTTAACCGGTGCTGGTGATGAACTGCAGGGCATGAAAAAAGGAATCATGGAGTTGGCCGATGCGATCATTGTTCACAAGGCAGACGGGGCTAATAAGTTGAAAGCCGAACAAACTAGAAAAGAATACAATCGCATTCTCCATTTTCTTCAGCCAGCCACAAAGGGTTGGGAAACAAAGGCTCATACATGTTCCTCAATAACAAAGGAAGGAATTAACGAGCTTTGGACCATGATTCAAAGCTTTGAACAAACCGTAAAAAACTCTGGTGCGTTCGAACAAAGACGGAAAATCCAAACTAGAGAGTGGATGCATTCGATGATCCTCGATCAGCTGCAATACCATTTTTATCATCATCCAGAGGTAAAAAACCTCCTTCCGAAATATGAGAATGAGGTGATTGCTGGGGAAAGGACAGTGGCTGTTGCGGTGGAAGGTTTGTTTAATGTGTTTTTACTAAATGAAGAGTAAGGCTGCCTGATTGTTAGGCAGTTTTTCTTTTTGAGCAACAATTATTTGAAATAAACACATTTTTACTGTTATGATGTAGTTATATAGAGATACCAAGGAGTGAATGCAATGAGTATGGATTTTAATATTTTCATGAATGATGTTGTGCGTCAAGCACGCCAAGAGATTTCTTCTGCAGGCTATCAGGAGCTTAAAACACCAGATGAAGTTGACGCGGCTCTTAATCAAAAAGGGACAACATTAGTAATGATTAATTCTGTATGCGGTTGTGCTGGCGGCGTAGCTCGTCCTGCAGCAGCCCATGCTGTTCATTATGATAAACGACCAGACCATTTTGTCACTGTTTTTGCAGGACAAGATAAGGAAGCAACGGAGAAGGCGAGAAGTTACTTTACTGGTTATCCGCCATCCTCACCATCTTTCGCATTATTAAAAGATGGCAAAATATGTTCTATGGTTGAACGTCATCAAATTGAAGGTTACGATCCTGCAACAGTCGTGGGAAAACTGCAACAAGAATTTGATAAATATTGCGACGAAGTATAATCTTAAATGGGTCAGTCTCCCAAAATGGAGACTGGCCTTATTTTTTTGGAAAAAGTTACTCTAAAAAATTACAAATGAATTTTTAATAATATACTTGCATAATTATTAACATGTGTTAAAATGCATTTATGTGAATAATTATTAATTTATTAATCCATTTATCCAGTAATTTCACATATTTTATGCAAGAAATTACAACATGAATGTATAGGAGGAAAAACATATGAAAAAGGCAATTGTTTTATTGTTAACGATCGTAATGGCAATCGGACTGGCTGCATGTGGCACCAGTGGGAAAGAAAGCAAGAAGAGCAGCGAGAAAAAGAAATTGGTAATGGCAACATCAGCCGATTATGCACCATTTGAATTTGTTGAAACAGAGAAGAGCGACGAAATTAAGGGGTTTGACGTTGATTTAGCTAAGGCAATCACCAGCAAACTTGGGTATAAGCTTGAAATTAAGGATATGGATTTCAACGGTTTAATTCAGGGTCTTAAATCTGGACAAGCAGACTTTGTTATGGCAGGTATGACACCAACAGAGAAAAGAAAGAAAAACGTTGATTTCAGTAATATTTACTATACAGCACAGCACATGATCGTTTCGGAAAAGGATAGCGGTATTACGAAGCTTGAAGATTTAAAAGGGAAAACAGTTGGCGTTCAGCTTGGTTCTATTCAGGAAGGAAAAGCGAATGACATCAATAAGCAAATTCCAATTAAAATCGAAAATCGCAATCGTATTCCTGACCTTATTCAAGAAATCAAATCTGGCCGTTTTGATGCAGCGATCATTGAAGACACCGTAGCAAAAGGCTATTTCGCTAAAGAAAA
The DNA here is from genome assembly GCF_036962145.1 of Bacillus sp. JJ1764. NCBI lineage: Bacteria > Bacillati > Bacillota > Bacilli > Caryophanales > Bacillaceae > Bacillus > Bacillus sp. JJ1764. The sequence continues at coordinate 12,540 of NZ_JBALNY010000005.1, forward strand.
GGATTTAGTAGGATTTACCATTAGTGATGATCCGAATGAAGCTGGTTCAGCGATCGCTTTCCCGAAAAACAGCGATTTAACTGAGAAGTTCAATAAAGAATTAAAGAAAATGAAGGAAAATGGAGAATTACAAAAATTAGTAGTGAAGTGGTTTGGTGGAGAAAGTTAATTCTTCATTACTTAAAGAGACGTTTGGAAGCTGTTGATTCCAGCGTCTCTCATTTTTTAACTAAAGGGTGGTAAGCAGATGAATCTCGACTTTTCACAGTTCATGCCCTCCATGCCATATATTTTAAAAGGAATATTAGTAACATTAAAGATTGTTATTTTGGCAGGAGTTATGGGGTTTATTTTTGGAATCATATTATCTTTATTTAAAATTAGCCGTTTCAAATTTCTCGGTTGGTTTGCCGATTTTTATACATCTGTATTCCGCGGAACCCCGTTGGTTCTGCAATTGATGTTGATTTATTTTGGTTCACCGCAGATTTTCGGCTATCAAATTGAGCCATATACCGCAGCAGTGTTATCTTTTGCGCTAAATTCGGGTGCCTACATTTCTGAAATCATCAGGGCCGGGATTCTTGCGGTGGATAAAGGACAGCAGGAAGCCGCAATGGCTCTTGGAGTCCCTTATGGAAAAATGATGTGGGATATTATCTTGCCTCAAGCACTTAAAAACATCCTGCCAGCTCTAATGAATGAATTTATTACCTTAACAAAAGAATCTGCAATTGTCACAACCATTGGTGTCATGGATATTATGCGCCGTTCTTATCAGGTGGGGGCTGAATATTATTCCTATTTCGAACCATTATTAATCGCCGGACTTATTTACTATGTTATGGTTGTTACCTTAACCTTCTTAGGAAAAGCGATTGAAAGGAGAATGAGACGCAGTGATTAAGATTGAGAATTTGCATAAATCATATGGCAACCTAGAAGTATTAAAAGGGATTTCCACAACCATCCAAACGGGTGAAGTGGTGGCGATTATCGGTCCTTCGGGCTCCGGCAAATCGACCTTTCTTCGCTGTATGAACTTGCTTGAAATGCCATCAAGCGGTAACGTGTGGATTGGCGATCAAGAGGTTACCGATAAGAAAACCAATATTATGAACGTTCGCCAAAATGTTGGTATGGTGTTTCAGCACTTTCACTTATTTCCTCATAAAACGGTATTGAAGAACTTGACTTATGCACCGATGAAGGTAAAGGGTTTAGCAAAGGCAGAGGCTGAAAAAATAGCGATGGAGCTTTTGGATAAAGTCGGTCTTTCCGAAAAGGCCAATGAATATCCAACACGATTATCAGGCGGGCAGAAGCAGCGCGTGGCCATTGCCAGAGCATTGGCGATGCAGCCTGAAGTGATGCTCTTCGATGAACCAACATCGGCGCTCGACCCGGAAATGGTAAAGGAAGTACTGGAAGTAATGAAATCTCTTGCCCATACCGGTATGACAATGGCGATAGTGACCCACGAAATGGGCTTCGCCAGAGAAGTGGCGGACCGTGTATTGTTCCTGGATGGCGGAGTATTAGTCGAAGACAGTGCACCGCAAGAGTTTTTCACCAACCCCAAAAGCCAAAGAGCCAAGGAATTCTTGGAAAAAATGCTGTAACATATATAAAAAATAGGAGAGCTATTGCTGCTCTCCTTTAAACTATTTATTGATTGGTTACTTCATCAATAATCGCCAATGTCATTTCAGCAAGCTTGTATAATTCCTCAATAGGCATGCGCTCATTAGTTGTATGGATCTCCTCGTAACCTACAGCCAAGTTAACGGTTGGGATACCGAAACCAGCGATTACGTTGGCGTCACTGCCACCGCCGCTATGCTGCAATTCACAGCTTCGGCCAATTTTGGCTGCTGCTTTGCGGGCGATTTCCACCACTTGATCGCCTTCGCCGAATTTAAATCCAGGGTACATAACTTCCACTTCTACTTCTGCCTTACCACCCATATTAGATGCCATTGTTTCGAAAGCTTCCTTCATTTTGCTAACTTGAGCCTGCATTTTTTCAGGAATCAGCGAGCGAGCCTCTGCTAAAATATCAACACGGTCACAAACGATATTCGTGGCTTGACCGCCAGCAAATCGGCCGATATTAGCAGTAGTTTCATGGTCAATTCTGCCTAATGGCATTTTCGAAATCGCTTTTGCCGCAATTGTAATCGCAGAAACTCCTTTTTCAGGTGCTACACCGGCATGTGCCGTTTTTCCGTAAATCACGGCTTTCACCTTTGCTTGCGTAGGAGCTGCCACAACCACATTTCCAACTAATCCGTCACTGTCAAGCGCATAACCGTATTTAGCCTTCATTAAGGAAGGGTCAAGGGCTTTTGCACCGACTAGGCCGGATTCCTCGCCAACTGTAATCACAAATTGAATCATTCCGTGCTGAATGTTTTGCTCTTTTAACACACGAATGGTTTCAAGCATGACAGAGATTCCCGTTTTATCATCGGCACCCAAAATCGTGGTTCCATCGGTCACAACATAACCATCTTTAATGGAAGGTTTTACACCTTTTGCGGGTACAACTGTATCCATGTGACATGTAAAATAAATAGGATCTATGCCTTCTTTGGTAGCGGGAAGGGTACAAACCAAATTCCCTGCACCATGACCAGTTACTGAAGTTGTATCATCTTCATAAACCTCGAGTCCTAATTCAGAGAATTTTTGCTTTAGTACTTTGGCAATTTCCGTTTCAAATTTGGTCTCAGAATCAATTTGAACAAGCTCTAAAAATTCGTTTAACAGACGTTCTTGATTTACCATCCTGTCGAACCTCCAATAATATGTACTCACTATTTTAGTATACCTTTTCAGATTCAGGTCATCAAATTTCAAGGCTGTGATATTCACAGCCTCCGAATCATTATAGTGGTATATTACCATGCTTTTTATAGGGTCTGGATTCTTTTTTAGTCTGCAGCATGTCTAAAGCCTGAATCAGCTTGATCCTTGTTTCCCGTGGGTCAATAACATCATCGACCATTCCTCTGCTGGCGGCCACATACGGATTCGCAAATTTCTCACGGTATTCATCAATCTTTTGCTGTCTGACTGCCTCTGGGTTTTCACTGTTTTGAATTTCTTTGGCAAAAATAATATTGGCAGCTCCCTGTGGTCCCATTACAGCAATCTCAGCATTTGGCCAGGCGAATACCAGGTCGGCGCCAATGGCTTTACTGTTAAGGGCCACATAAGCGCCTCCATATGCTTTCCTTAGTATGACCGTCAGCTTTGGTACTGTTGCTTCTGAATAAGCGTAAAGAATTTTTGCGCCGTGGCGGATAATCCCTCCGTGTTCTTGTTTAACCCCAGGGAAGAAACCGGTAACATCTTCAAATGTGATGATTGGAATATGAAAAGAATCGCAGGTTCGAATAAAGCGGGCTGCTTTATCAGAAGAGTCGATATCCAGTCCTCCTGCCATGACTTTTGGCTGGTTACAGACAAGGCCTACTGTTTCCCCTTTGATTCTGGCAAATCCGACAACGATATTTTTAGCAAAGTCCTGATGAATTTCCATAAAAGAATGTTCATCCACGACCTGTTCAATCACTTTTCGAACGTCATAAGGGCGAACTGCATCAAACGGGACAACATCTGTTAGGTCCGGACGATAATCAAAATCATCTTCATAGTCCCATTTCGGCGGTTTCTCTTCATTATTCTGCGGCAGATAACTTAAGAGTCTGCGAACATTTTTTAACACTTCTTCCTCACTAGAAGCACGAAAATGGGCATTGCCGCTAATCGTGTTATGGACGTTTGCTCCTCCAAGGTCCTCTGCGGAAATCTTCTCACCGGTTACCGTTTCAATGACTTTAGGTCCGGTGATAAACATTTGGCTTGTATTTTCGACCATAAAGACAAAATCGGTGATGGCCGGCGAATAAACGGCTCCACCTGCACAAGGCCCCATGATCACGGATATTTGCGGAATCACCCCAGAATAAATCGCATTTCGATAAAAGATATGGCCATAACCATCCAGAGAGACGACGCCTTCCTGAATGCGGGCGCCGCCAGAGTCATTAAGGCCGACAAATGGTGTCCCATTTTTCGCTGCTAAATCCATGACATTTGCGATTTTTTTCGCATGCATTTCGCCAAGGGCTCCCCCAAAAACGGTAAAGTCTTGAGAAAATAAATAAATTGGTCGGCCGTTCACTTTACCAAACCCGGTTACAACACCATCTCCGGGACCCTTTAGCTCATCAAGGCCAAAGTCATTGGTACGGTGTTCAATAAACGGACTTAGTTCAATAAATGACCCTTTATCTACCAGTAACTCGATCCGTTCTCTTGCCGTCAGCTTTCCTTTGGCGTGTTGCCTATCAATCCGTTCATCTCCGCCGCCAAGCTCCACTTCTCTGCGTTTATCGTATAATTCGTTAATTTTTTCATAAATGTCAAGCATTAGACTCATCCCCTTTTTGGCATTAATCGTATTCTCCCTTGTTAGTACTATTTGGCTTTCTTTTCACAAAGTTCGTAAAGGACACCGGAAGCAGATTTCGGGTGCATAAAGGCAATTTCAGCTCCGCCGGCACCGGTTCTAGCATGCTCATCAATCATGGTAATGCCATTTTCTTTCATCTCCTTAATCCGTTCTTCAATCGATTCGACACAAAGGGCAACATGGTGAATTCCTTCACCGCGTTTTTCAATGAATTTGGCAATTGTACTTTCTTCAGAAGTCGGCTCGAGCAGTTCAAGCTTTGTTTCCCCGGCTTTGATAAAGGCCACTCTCACTTTCTGATTGTCAACGCTTTCAATTCCTATAAGCGGCAACTTAAGCACCTCTGTATAAAAAGGAAGTGCTGCCTCAATTGATTTCACCGCAATCCCGATATGGTCCACCTTTTTAATCATAAATACCCCTCTATTTCAAAATTAGAATAAATCCGACAATTAATTTATTCGGTATAAAGTTCATAAATCCTTCCTAAATTGCTTAGTTGTTCAAGTTGTTTAAAAAGGCTTTTCCATGTACAATAAACATTAAGATTAGTAACTCGAAAGGGAGGAATAGACTTTGTCTAGTAAAAAAGGAAGAAAAATCGTTGTTTATTTAATGTTAGGTGCCATGCTGGCTTCAACCCTCCTGATTGGAATCGGTCAATTTATCCGCTAAATATATTAAAAGGGAATGTTCATTGATACTGAACATTCCCTTTGCTTATTTTATAGCTCCTTGTTCCCGGGCCAAAGCTTCAAATGACTTTTTTGAGGTAGTAATCAATATTTTGGTTCCTAACGGGATTAACGGAAATAATGAGCTGATTACTTCATTCTGGGTGCGGATACAACCTTGCGAGACGTATTTTCCAATAGATGCCGGCTGGTTAGTCCCGTGGATTCCGTAAGTTCTGCCATCGGTACCCTCTGCATCAAACCCGATCCAACGTGATCCTAAGGGATTCTTTGGATCTCCGCCAAGGATATTTCCCCTCCGATAGTAAGGGTCTTTGGCTTTGACTGTAATCGTATATAGCCCTTCTGGAGTCAATTCTTTTGTTTTACCGGTTCCTACGCTAACGACGGTTTGGACCCTGTTCTCGTTAACAAAGGCGAGTTCATTGTTGTTTTTGTTGACAATCACCAAGGGGTCACCGGGCAAAGGGTTTGGTCCTAAAGGCCAAATAGGTGAAAATAAAAAAGCAATCAGGATAGGTGATAAAAGTTTTATCATAAAATCCACCTGCCGTTTTTATTCTAGTTTGCTTCATCCTTATATTTCTAATTCCAATTTTTTTAGATTTGGCTTCATTTGTTATACTGAAACTATAAATGTTCAATTAGGATGATTGTCATGAAAGAAATGTATCCAAAAAAAGGACGAGTCATTTTACATGTTGATATGAATAGCTTCTATGCATCAGTAGAGATGGCCTATGACCCCATGCTAAAAGGGAAACCGCTGGCGATTGCCGGAAATGTAGAAGAACGAAGGGGAATTATTGTTACCTGTAGCTACGAGGCGAGAAAATTTGGTGTGAAAACCACAATGCCTTTGTGGGAAGCGAAAAAGCTCTGCCCGCAGTTAATAGTAAAATCACCAAATTTTGATCGGTACCGGGCGGCTTCGATGGGGATGTTTGAAATTCTCAGGACCTATACAGAGTGGGTTGAACCGGTCTCGATTGATGAAGGCTATATGGATATAACGGAAAGCTATGAGTTCGGCAGTCCGATTGAAATTGCCAAAAGTATTCAAAAACGAATTTTGGAGCAATTAGATTTACCGTGCAGCATTGGAATTGCTCCGAATAAATTTTTGGCAAAAACAGCTTCTGATATGAAGAAACCGCTGGGGATCACTATTTTGCGAAAACGGGATATTCCCACAATGCTATGGCCTCTAAATACTAATGAAATGCATGGGGTAGGGAAAAAGACCGCAGAAAAGCTTAAGACGATTGGCATTGAAACGATTGGTGATTTAGCAAAGGCAAATGAAATCCAACTTAAATTGCTGCTTGGGATTAATGGGATTCGCTTGAAAGAGAGGGCTAACGGCATCGATCAACGCATGGTCGACCCCGAATCCATTGAGGAATTTAAAAGTATTGGCAATTCGACTACCCTTCCTAGGGATGTCAGCAATCAGCAAGAACTTTTTCATGTACTGGAATCATTGGCAGAAACCGTTTCTATCAGATTTAAACGAAAAAATGTCCTTGCTAGTACCATTTGTATTACTATTCGCTATAAGGACAGAAAAACGATTACCCGAAGCAAAAAATTACTTAATCCCATCGGTCAAAAAGAGGAAATTGCCGCATTTGCTAAGCAGTTGTTTTTAAAGCATTGGAGCGGTGATCCTGTTCGATTGCTAGGGATTACTGGGAATGATTTGATTGAACATGATCATGCTGTTAAACAATTAGATTTGTTTTCTTATGAACAGGATGCCAAAAAGGAACCATTGTTAAAAACATTATCCAGTCTACGTGATAAGTATGGAAAAAATATTATTGAAGCAGCAGGGGCCCATCAAGTGGATCCCAATCACAAAATTGGAACAGCAACTAGTTTTAATAAGGATTTTCTTCGCTCACGTGCGAAAAAGAACGAGGAAGAAGTATAAAAAGCTCCAGATTCTAGAGGGAATCCGGAGCTTTTATTTGCTAATCAGGCATAAGGGAAGTTACGCCTCTTTTTTCTCATAAGGTTTGCCAATCGAAAAGGTTTCTTTATTTGCAAACTTCAACATCGAGATCCGTAACCGGCCACCAGAAGAAGCCGTCTTTTTCCAGGAGTTCATCAGCTTCTTTTGGACCCATTGATCCGGATGGATAATTTGGAAAATTCGTATCAGTGTTTTGCCATACTGCCGAAATCTTATCAACAAATGCCCATGAATAGGCAACCTCATCCCAATGGGTAAAGTTAGTGGCGTCACCGCGCATACAGTCAAACAGCAGCTTTTCGTAGCCCTCAGGAGTGTTCATAGCGTCACTGCCAGTGTTGGCAAAGCTTAATTTTACTTCTTGAGCATCCAAATGACCGCCAGCTTTTTTAGCGTTCAGATGCAGGGTAATGCCTTCGTCAGGCTGAATATGAATCACAAGCAGGTTTGGATTCAACATTTTATCAGTCTGATAATATAAATTCATTGGAATATCTTTAAACTGTACAACAATTTTTGTAGTTTTTTCAGCCATTCTTTTTCCGGTACGGATATAGAAAGGCACACCAGCCCAGCGGAAATTATCAATCTTCACTTTGGCGGCTACAAAGGTCTCTGTATTGGAGTCCGGAGCCACCATTGGCTCATCACGATACTTTGGAACCAGTTCATTATTAATCGTTCCCTCAGCATATTGCCCGCGTACAAAGTACTCGTTTACCTTGTCTCCTTCAATCATACGGAGCGCTCTAAATACTCTGACTTTTTCGGAACGAATTTCATCTGTAGTTAACTTAATGGGCGGCTCCATCGCAAGCAAAGCTACCATCTGCAGCATGTGATTTTGAACCATGTCCCTAAGGGCACCGCTATTTTCGTAATAACGTCCACGTTCTTCCACGCCTAAAACTTCGCTGGAAGTAATTTGGATATTGGATATGTAACGGTTATTCCACAACGGTTCAAAAATGGCATTGGCAAAACGAATAACCTCGATATTGCGGACCATTTCTTTTCCTAAGTAATGGTCAATCCGATAAATTTCTTCTTCAGAAAAAGCGGTTCTGATTTGGTTATTTAACTCTTTAGCAGAGGCTAGATTATGCCCAAACGGTTTTTCGATAATCAAACGTTTATACCCTTTGACATCTGTTAAACCGTCTGATTTTAAATGTAAAGCAATGGGGCCGAAAAATTCTGGGGCCATTGCCAAATAAAAAATACGATTGCCTTCAAGTTGATATTGTTCATCAATTTGATTAGCAAAATCTTTTAAGGAAACGTAAGAATCGGAATCTGATGCATCATGAGATTGATAGTAGAAATGAGAGACAAATTCATCCAGATTCTCTTTTTTACCTAGAGCGGATTCAACCGAATCTTTAATCGATTGCTGAAATTCATCATTCGTAATCGATCGGCGCGCCACACCAACTACAGCAAATTTTTCCAGGCGCCCGCGTTCATACAAACGGTAAATGGAAGGAAACAGCTTTCGCTTTGCTAAATCCCCGGTTGCTCCAAAAATCATCAGTAATGTTGTCATATTTTGTGCCACGTCTGATACCTCTTTTCTAGCGAAATAGCCTATGTAATTATATAGTTTAGATTTCACTTATCGCAAGTAATACATGTATTGATATTTTTCTGTTTTTATAATGGTGTGCTATAGTATCAATAATAGCAGTTAGAACGGGGGGTTTTTTTTGGATGTATTTTTCTTAGGGACGGGGGCAGGGATGCCCGCAAAGCTCCGAAATGTCACGTCTATCGCACTTAAATTACTGGAGGAACGGGGATCTGTTTGGTTGTTCGATGCTGGAGAAGCAACACAACATCAAATTTTACATACTACCCTGAAACCGCGGAGAATTGAAAAAATCTTTGTCACCCATTTACACGGTGATCATATATACGGATTACCCGGATTGTTATCAAGCCGCTCGTTTCAAGGTGGGGAGTCAGAGGTCACTGTTTATGGGCCTAAAGGAATAGCAGATTATTTACATACGAGTCTAACAATCAGCCAGACATATTTAAAATATCCATTAACAGTCATAGAAATAGAAGAAGGCATTATTTATGAAGATGACCAATTCATCGTGGAAACACGCCTGCTGGATCATGGCATCCCATCATACGGATATCGTATTGTTGAAAAAGACCTGCCGGGCACACTTCTCGCAGAAAAGCTGAAAGAAGCTGGAGTTCAGCCAGGACCCATTTTTCGAAAAATCAAAAACGGTGAAACGGTGACGTTGGAAGATGGACGGGTGCTTGAACCAAGTGAATTTGTAGGCACTGCCCAGAAGGGTCGGGTGGTCACGATATTGGGAGACACAAGATTCCATGAAAATTCCATTTTGCTGGCTAAAGATGCCGATCTTCTGATTCATGAAGCGACCTTTTCAAAGGGAGAAGACTCATTAGCCTTCAACTATTTCCATTCCACAACTGAGCAGGCAGCCAAAGTGGCAAAGGAAGCCGGCTGCAAACAGCTTTGCCTAACCCATATCAGCTCCCGCTACGATCGAAATGCTTCTAAAGAGCTTGTCGAAGAAGCCAGGGCCATTTTTGCTCATACAGATATTGCCGAGGATTTTAAGGAGATACATATACCGTTGAAATAACGGTATTTTTTTATGGGGTTGGCATCTGAATAGCATGTGTTATTGAAAAAGGGTCGCCAAGAGGGGAGATAGGTGCTTGATATTTGGGGGGATTTTTGATTACAAGTAGTCGATGAGAGTTTCTATAACGCCTGGACATCAAAAAAACTGGGACACGGTCGTTATGAAGGTGTCATAAAGCCCGCAGCATCAGGAAAACAATAGCCACGGTCGTTATGAAGGTGTCATAAAGCCTGCAGCATCAGAAAAACAATAGTCACGGTCGTTATGAGGGCTCCATAAAGTCCTCAGCATCAAGAAAACATTAGTAATGGTCGCTATGAAACCACTCACAAAAAAACACTTCCCAGTCTCCCGGAAAGTGCTTCCTTATCAAATATTCCATCCTCGCTCATATTGCTTCGGAGATTCAATCTTAACGCCGAGCTCCTTAGCTGCTCTCCGTGGCCAGTATGGGTCACGCAGTAATTCGCGGGCAATCAGGATCAGGTCCGCCCTGTCGTTTTGCAATATCTCTTCAGCCTGGATCGGAGAGGTGATCAGTCCTACCGCGCCAGTAGCAATCCCAGCACCTTCTCTAATGGTTTCCGAAAACTTCACCTGGTAGCCCGGATAAGCATGAATATGAGCAGGAACAACTGCGCCGGAGCTGACATCAATTAAATCTACGCCCTGCTCCTTCATCCACTGCACGTAAGGTATGTAATCTTTTGCTGTTAGTCCTTCTTCATGATAATCATTAGCTGACACTCGGACAAAAAGCGGCCCGTTCCAAACGGTTTTCACAGCGTCAATGATCTCTCGCAGGATTCGATAGCGGTTTTCCGGTGAACCGCCGTATTCATCAGTTCGTTTATTGGTAAGCGGAGAAAGGAATTCATTAATCAGATATCCATGAGCCCCATGCAGTTCAATGACATCGAAGCCTGCTTTAGCGGCCCGTTCGGCGCCACTTTTAAAGGCTGACACCGTTTCTGCAATCTCGGCTTTAGACATTTCTTTTGGCGTTTTCATTTTTTCATTAAAAGCAATCGAGGAAGGTGCATAAATTTCCCCTTCTAAAACAGCTTTCCTACCAGCATGGGCAAGCTGAATACCCATTTTGGCACCGTGTTCTTTTACTAAACTGACAAGCTCCTGTAAGCCGGCAATATGGTCGTCACTCCATATTCCCAAGTCTTGAGGGGAGATTCTGCCCTGCGGGGTTACAGCCGTAGCTTCAACAATAATGAGGCCTACCTGGCCGACGGCCCTGCTTGTATAGTGAGTGCGATGCCAGTTTTGAATTTGTCCGTCTTGATTGTGGCTCGAATACATGCACATCGGCGCCATGACAATTCGGTTTTTGAACGTTACATCTTTAATCGTAAAGGGAGAAAATAATTTCGCGGTCATATTACTATCCCTCCAGCTTTTTTAGAATTACTAATTTTTAGTATAGCAAATGTCGGGAGATTAATGTTATGATTCGCCTCGCTGCTTTTGATCTCTTAGCTCTCTTAAAGTATAAGTCGTACCTCGCCAAACAATGCCACCTCGTTTAAAGGTTAGGAAACTGGCGCGAATGATGGAGTAAATAAATAATAAAGCTGTAATAGGAAAAACAAAAAACAGAGCTGGAGAGAACAGTGTCATCTTTTTTATAATCATTACATAAAGAATACCGCTTCCGATGATGTTTCCCAGGCTGAGGAGGGCCAGGATTTTATTGGTTGAAAAAATGGCTACGAAAGGGAGGACATGCGTAACAAAGACTCCTAAAATGGCAAACAGGACCATGCTGAATCGATAATGCAGCCCCGCAAACGTGTTTTTTTCAAGACCTACCAGTGCTTCTTTTAAACTCCCATACCATTCTACCTCTATTAAATGAAGTGCCGTAACAATCCGTTGATTGAAGCCTTCTTGTTTCAGTTTCATCCCTAATTGCAAATCATCATCGGGTCTCATTTTGATTCTTTCATGGGTTCCAAACGCTTCATACGTTGCTTTAGAGACAAGGTTAAACGCACCGATTCCCGTACCGATTTTTGATTTTGGGTTATTGGCTAACCAAGGCCGCTTAAAATAGGAAAACCCGAACAGGAAAAAAGCAACAAAGGTTTTTAACCAAAATTTATGCGCATTTAGATTAGGAGCTGCTGTTACATGGTCAAGACGATGTTTTTCAGCATAATGCAGTGCTTTCGCAAATGCTTCCGGTTTATAGATGATATCGGCATCGGTAAATAATAGCCATTTTCCAGAAGTGGATAATGTGCCGGTATATAATGCATGATTTTTCCCTAGCCAGCCCTGTGGCAGCTCCTTAATATGAACGACTTTTAATCGGTTATCTTCTTTTGCTAATTGTTCCATTAAAGGCCCCGTTTTGTCAGTAGAACGATCATTCACAAGGATCCATTCAATATTTTTATAGGTTTGAGTCAATTGACTGATGATACTTTGTCTTATCTGACTTTCTTCATTTCGGGCCGCAATAATGACGGAAAGCAATGGACCGTCTACAAGGGCTGCTTCGTTCTCTAAGGCGTCCAAACTTTGAAACCCAATAAAAGCATCGATCAGGAAACCAATCCAAACCAAAATGCCAATTGCAAACAAAATAGTAAGGATATTTATCATTTTTCTATGTCCTTTTTTACTATTAGTGTAACGGCCCTATCGTTAATATTCAATTTATGATGACTTTCCGACTTTTAAATGGGCACATAAGGCATCGCCCATTTTTCTCGATTGAGTGGCAGCTGCTTTAATACAAGAGATGAAAGCTTGTTGGACACCATGGTCTTCCAGGACATTTACGCCCGCTTCTGTTGTGCCTCCTGGGCTTGTCACTTCACGGCGTAATTGCTCCGGTGATTTGTGGGAGTTTTTCACCATTTCCGCGGCTCCAATTAGCGTTTGAACAATTAACTCCTTACCCATTTGTGGGTCCAAGCCAATTTCAACCGCACTTTTCTCCATCGCTTCAATGAGGTAATAAATATAGGCGGGACCGCTGCCGGATAATCCGGTTACTGCGTCAAGCTGGTTTTCGTCAACAAAGGCCGCCATTCCCACCGTTTCAAACAATTTCTGGGTTGTTTCCAGCTGTTCCTCGGAAACACGTTCATTAACAGCGATGGCTGTCGCCGATTTTCCTACTGCAGCGGATGTATTTGGCATAGCTCTGGCAATCGACAGAGGTTTGTCAGCCAATGCTTCAATCGTATTCATCGAGACACCGGCAAGCACGGAAATAATCAGCATGTCTTTAGATAAGTACTCCCGGATATAGGCAATGGCTGAAGCGGCATCCTTTGGTTTCATTGCCAGCATGACAATGTTTGCTCCTTCAAAAAGTTTGGATAAATCATATGTGCTTTGGATTCCGTAAAGCTCCCCAAGCTTTGTTAACCGTTCTTGATTAGAATTGTTTGTCACCCAAATATTCTTTTTATCCATTAATCCATTTTCGAGAATTCCTGAAATGAATGCTTCTGCCATCGACCCTGCACCGACAATTGCCATTTTGTTCATGAAAAAACTCCTCCTTTTTACTGAAAAAACAAAAAGACCCTTCATCCTCAAAGGACGAAAGGTCTTGCTTCCGTGGTACCACCTTCATTGATTCCGGCACCTTTTTAATGGTGGCTGAAATCACTCGAATCCGTTAACGCCGGAATACGTTAGGTTTGCCTAAATGCTCGTAAGGTAGGTTTCGATGAGTAGGGGGTGGTGAAGTCTCTCAGCCTCTGAACTTCACTCTCTTTCACCGTTTCTCATTTACTGGCCTTAGTCATGACATAATCGAATCAAATTTTAATAGTGATTATGAAGGATACCGAGCTTGTCTGTCAAGAGTTAATTTACTAAATTTTTAGATATTTATTCGATAATATATGGGGAAAGCCCCGGCTTGACTATTCCAAATCAATCAGGGAAATTATTAATATAAAGATAAGAGGCCGTCGATAATCCGAAGGGCTATATTCAGATGAGGTGTTGTCATGGTTAGGGAACGATTAACAGGTAAAAATATAGTCATAACCGGTGCTTCCGGAGGAATTGGAGCGGAGATTGCCAAACTTTGTGCAGCAAGTGGTGCCAATCTTGTTTTGCTTGCACGAAGCATCGATAAATTAAAACAGCTGCAAACAAATTTGACACAAAAGTATCAGGTAAATGTGCATGTGTTTCAACTGGATGTGGCAAATACGGATCAAGTGGAAGTTGTTTTTGATCAAATTTTTGCGGAGATGGGTCATGTTGGTATTTTAGTTAATAATGCCGGGTTCGGGATTTTCCGTGAAGCCCACGAGGCGGNNNTAATTGCCTGCACGTCCAAAGTTTTGCCAGGAATGCGTGAACGTCGCTATGGCCATATTATCAATATTGCTTCACAGGCAGGAAAAATTGCTACCCCGAAATCCAGCGTCTATTCAGCAACGAAGCATGCCGTTCTTGGCTACACCAATGCACTAAGAATGGAGCTGGATGATTATAATGTTCAGGTGACAGCCGTCAATCCGGGACCAATTGCGACCAATTTTTTCAATATCGCAGACGAAGGGGGCACTTATGTAAAAAATGTTCAAAAATTCATGCTTCAGCCCGAATTCGTTGCCGGAAAAGTCGTTAACAGCATGCTGACTAAAACCCGTGAAATTAATCTGCCGCGCTGGATGAATATGGGGAGCGCTATCTACGTGCTTTTTCCACGATTGTTCGAGCGAATTGGCAAAAAAATGCTTAGTCAAAAATAATCCAATGCCTCTGTGATCAGGGGCTTTTTTATGATCCTGTTAGATACTCGTAGACCACATCGTTGATAACCTCGAATAAATCTGCTGCAGGCTCTTCTTGTATTGTTTGGAGAATTTGGTCAGTTAATTTTTCCAAATCCCTAGCACCAAGCGGCATTGATTCCGCTTCATAATATTGTTTCAAGCAATTTTTAATCATTTTTTCGACCAGTTTTTTCTCCATCTTCAGGATCACCTCAAGACCATTATACGTTTTTTTCATAAACTCAATAAATAGTTAAAAAGGAGTACTGGAATGGTTCCAATACTCCTTTTGACGAATAGCTTAATCAAATTTTCGCAAATAAGACGATAACTCAGCCAGCCCTTTTTTTAACGTTTCAGTTTTTGTACAATACCCTAATCGGGCATGTTCCGGAACATCAAACCGATTGCCCGGTACTAATAAAACCCCTTTTGTTTTTAATAAATCTATGCAAAAATCCTCTACATCTATAGGGATATCCAAATGAATAAAGGATGTTGAAACAGCCTTTGGAAATACTAAAGTGACCCTTGGTTCATGTTTGGCCCATTCCTTTAAAATTTCCAGGTTGGTGAATACAATTTCTCTGTTTCTGTTTAATACTGCTTCTTTGTTTTTCAGTGTATGTACTGCAATGACATCATCAAGCACACCAGAACAAATCATGGTATAATCCCGATATTTTCTAAAAATATCAGCCACCTCTTGGTTACTTGCAGTCCAGCCAACCCTTACACCAGGTACAGAGTAGGTTTTGGATAAACTATTAGTGGCAATCCCTTTATCGTATAAATCTACAATGGAGGAAACCTGCTGATTCGGATCTAGTGGTTTATAGACTTCATCTACTAAAATATAGGCACCGACTTCTGACGCAATCGCTACAATTTCTTTTAAGAGTTGATCATCCAAGACGGTTCCCGTTGGATTGTTAGCATTGTTCAAACAAATCATTTTCGTATTGGGACGAATCATTGATTTTAATTCTTCTAAATCCGGCATCCAATCATTTTCTTCGTATATTTCCCATAAAGAAACTTCCGCTCCCAGGGAACGAGGGATATCGAATAATTGCTGATAACTCGGGTGCATCGCTATCACATGATCATTTGGCTCAATAAGGGAATAAAGAGCTAAAAGATTCGCTCCAGTTGCTCCATTCGTCTGCAAAATACATTCGGGAGGGACATTTTTGTATAGCTTGCTTACCTGTTGTTTGAATTCAGGAGATCCTTCAATCCAGCCATAATTCATTTTTACATCAAAAATTTTATCAAAGAATTCTTTGGGGTTTGTCCCATCAATGCTAATTAATTCTTCTAGTGTAAAAGAGGCAATGGAGCTTCCGGCTATATCATAAACTGCATCATTTTCCCAAACATTTAACCATTCTTCGACTCCAAAATTAGCAATTTCCATCTGTCAGTCTCTCCTTATTTTTTAGGCTCTATTAAACTGGTCTGTTGATTTCCGCTTCAATCAACAGGGTATAAAATCAACAGTGCCCTTTAACACAGCCATTTTTTAAGAATGCATTAAAATTGAACTTTTCCCGTTAAGATTAAATAAATGGCAATCATCGCTCCGATTACTATTACAGTCGCTGCCATCCATTCTTTTTTTGATAAAAGCTCTTTAGCTCCTTGTTCTTTCCGGGCTTTCATAAAGAAGAAAATTCCAGGGATATAAGCTGTAAAACATAACAATGTATAAGAGAGACCGGCAGCCCATATTCCCCAAATCTGGAAGGCGAGCGCACAAATACCGATTATTAATTGCAAAACTTCACCTTTTTGCTGGCGGTTTTGATAGGATAATTTCACTTGGTATAAAGCGACAAATACATAGCAAATTAAAATTGCGGCAGTACATAATGAATAAGCAAAATTATAGGCTTTATCTGTAAATAAAAATGTAAAGACAAACAATTGAATAAGTGCGGCAGTGACAATAAATGAAAATGTTGGAGCATTGGCTGTATTAGTTCGGCCAAAAGCTTTAGGCAATAAGCCTTTCCTGGACATCAATAAGGTGGTTTCTCCTGGAAGCATGGTCCAGGATAACCAGCATCCAATCAACGAAATGATTAAACCGATATTAATAAAGGCAGCTCCCCATGGTCCGACAACATCTTTAAAAATATAAGCAATGGAAGGCTGTTTCACTGAAGCTATTTCTTGTTGACTCATGATTCCGTAGGGAATGATGGAAGCTAGAACATAGATAAGTAATAGTCCTAATAAACCTAAGATTGTTGCCTTGCCTGCATCTGATTTTTTTTCTGCCCTTGATGAAAGCATGGAAGCTCCTTCAATCCCAACGAATACCCACATCATCACCATCATGCAGCTTTTTACTTGATTAAAGACAGAACCTGAATCAATATTTGTGGAAAGTTTCCCCCAGAAATTAGCCGTGAAAATATCCAATTTAAAGGCAAAGATTCCAATAACGATAAAAACAAAAAGTGGAATTAGTTTACATATAGTAATAATCGTATTGAGCAGGGTAGCGCTTTCAACTCCTCTGTTAACAATGAATGTTAACCCCCACATTAAAATGCTCGCGAAAATAATAGATGGTATATTCTGTCCATCTTTAAAGACTGGAAAGAAGTAAGCAAATGCACTCATGATCATAGTGGCAAATGCTACGTTTCCAAGCCATGCTGAGAGCCAGTATCCCCAGCCGCTAATAAAGCCGCTGAATTTGCCAAACCCTTCCTCGGCATAACTAAAAATGCCGTCCAAGTCAGGTCGTTTTTTTATTAAATTATTAAAACTAAGAGAGAGCATCAGGATCCCAAAGCCAACAATTGTCCATGCAATTAAAGCTGGACCCGGTGCTGCTCCGGCTGCTAAATCTGTTGGCATCCCAAAAATTCCGCCTCCGATGGACGAACTAATTACCAGGGCAACTAAAGGAAGCAGCCCAATTTTTTTTGCCTTTCCTGCCGTATTCTCTGATGCATGAACTTCACTTGCGGGAACCTTTTCTGCATTACTACTCATCTAATTTCCTCCTCATGTGAAATATGGCTTGCCATACCTTTATTGTAAGGAAAGAAGCTTACTTATTTTGTTAAGGTTATTACATATCAAATGTAAAAATCATTATGTTTTTTTGTTGTTTTTATAAGCTTTTGTTGTATAATCATGCATTCAGGTGATTAAATACATGAGTTTTTACCGGTATATTCCTTGGATGTCATATTTTGTTCAAATAAAAAATTTCCAAGAAAAAGGATTACGGTAAGCGACAAAAAATTTCCATTGAATAGGAACGTATATTCGCTTAAGATAATAAATATAATATAAAGAACTAATGTTCGTATTTTTGGGGTTGTGGGGGGAATTTCATGGTTGATTACAGCACCTTACCGCAAAATAAAATTTTATGTGTAGACATGAAGAGCTTTTACGCCAGCTGTTCGGCAGTTATGAAGGGACTTGATCCGTTAAATTGCTATTTGGCGGTAGTCGGGGATAAAGACAGGGAGGGGAGTATCGTACTTGCAGCTTCACCTAAGCTGAAAAAGGAATTCGGCATCAAAACAGGATCACGGCTGTTTGAGATTCCCAAAGACCCGCGAATTATCTTGGCCGAACCGAAAATGCGAACGTATTTGCGTATCTCCACCGAGATCTCTCGTGTATTCAACCGTTATGTGCCAAAAGAAGCCATACACACGTACAGTGTTGATGAAAGCTTTATTAAGGTGGATGGGGCCCTGCATTTGTGGGGAGACGCCGAGACAATAGCTGAAAAAATCAAAAAGGATATTGAACGGGAATTTCAGTTGCCTTGTGCGGTTGGCATTGGGCCCAATATGTTGCTAGCAAAGCTTTGCCTCGATCTTGAGGCAAAACGTCATGGAGTAGCGGAGTGGACCTATGAAGATGTCCAGACCAAGCTGTGGAAGGTATCTCCGCTTAGAGAAATGTGGGGAATCGGCCGTCGTGTTGAGAAAACGTTAAACGGTATGGGCATTTTCACGGTTGGCCAACTGGCCCGCTATGATTTGGAACAGCTGGAAAAAAAGTTCGGTGTTATGGGCAATCAGCTTTATTATCATGCCTGGGGAGTGGACCTTTCGGATTTGGGGGCACCAATCATTGAAGGGCAGATCAGCTTTGGGAAAAGTCAAATTCTCCTAAGGGATTATAAGGATGAAGAGGAGATCAGGCATGTCATTTTAGAAATGTGTGAAGAGGTTGCCCGGAGAGCGAGGACAAGGCGAAAAGCAGGAAGAACCATCAGTCTGGGAGTCGGCTACAGTCAGGATGAATTCGGTGGCGGTTTTCACCGTTCAAGAACCATTCTGCAGCCGACCAATGTAACGATGGATCTCTATCGTGTATGCCTTGAATTATTTTACGAGCACTATAATGGCAAGACGGTCAGGCAAATTTCCATTTCTCTTGCCAATATTGTGGATGATTGCGAGCTTCAGCTTAATCTTTTTGATAGGGGAGCCCATAAACGGCGCGAGTTGGGCTATGTCGTTGATTCTGTCCGCAGACGCTTTGGCTCGGGATCCCTGCTGCGGGCAGTTTCTTACACCTCCGGAGGAACCGCCAAACACCGGGCTACTTTGGTTGGAGGGCATAAAATGTAAAAAGAAAGACAATACGGAAAGAAGGAAAAAACGATGATTCGCGACCGCGGAAGAATCAAATGGACATCAATGATGCTTCCTGAGCATGTGAAATTACTCAGAGATTGGGTGAAAGAGGATCAGTACGAGGAAAAGATTGAAATGGATGAACAGCAGTTTGAGCTGATGAATGAAATACTCGCAGAGGCCATCGAATTTGATCAGTACGTGACCATTACCCATTACAGACAGCGAAACTATGAAATCGTCATTGGCAAAATTCATTACTGGGATGAAATCTCCCATAAGCTGCATGTAGTGGACCGGTTTCAAGAAACCCATCGAATTCCCATTGACACCATTGCTGACATACGGCTCACTGATGAATAAAGAGAGGATAGATGAACAGGACTAAAATACCTTTATTCATCTATCCTTTTTTGTACAATAAATGCCTCCATTACCACCACAACAGCCTATGATATTACAAGGAGCTTGAGGAGATCCCGAGTTTATTTTAAGTGGAATATTTCACAATGTTTTACTCTACAATGGTTTTGGTGCATTAATTTGTTCATCTAAATTTAGATGTAGCAATTGTCCAGCATGAACTAAACCTGAACCAAAACCATACAAAAGAACATGGTCTCCGTTTTTAACTTTTCCCTCACGGATTCCAAGGTCAAGTGCTAAAGGAATTGTTGCAGCAGAAGTATTGCCAAAGTTCACCAAGCTATAAAGAGTTTTTTTCATTGGAAATCCTACTTTTTCACTAATCGGTTCGATTAGCCGTAAGTTAGCACTGTGAGGGATAAACCAATCAATTTGCTCTAAATTCGTTTGAGTTTTTTCTAGAATTTGTTTTACGCTATCAGGAACATTTCTTACAACCCAACGAAACACTTCCCTGCCGTTTTGAACAAGATATTGAGTATCAACCAACTCAATTCCATTAACCTTCTTGGATAGTCCAGGACGATACACATGTTGTGCGCCACTTCCGTCACTTCCCAAATGGAATCCGATAAAACTGTTGGATTGTTCGTCGCTTTCAATCAATGCTGCGCCAGCCCCATCACCAAATAAAATACATGTACTTCTATCGGTATAATCCGTAATTTTGGAGATGGTATCTGCTCCAATAACAAGTACCTTTTTGTGGAGTCCAGAAGCAATAAAGCTATGAGCTGTATGCATTGCATAAACAAATCCTGCACAAGCCGCACTTAAATCGATGGCACCCGTTTGAGCAATATTTAAACGATTTTGTATGATACTTGAAACAGATGGAAATGGGAAGTCTGGAGTGCTTGTTGCTACGATGATCATATCTACATCTTCGACTTTTTTATTATATCTTTTCATTAAATCCTTTACGGCAGCTACGCATAAATCACTAGTAAATTCATCAGGACGACTAATTCTACGTTCATGTATACCTGTTCTTTGAAGAATCCATTCATTATTTGTTTCAACCATTCGTTCAAGTTCAAAATTTGTTAATTTTGTTTCTGGTACATATGTCCCGATAGCCGTTATTCTTGCACTTATCATACGTTTCACACCTCATGTTAAATTATTAGTTAGTATTAGTAACTGGTACTAATTTTAACGTAAAAATATGCATTACACTTTATTGAAGTAAAGTTAACGATTATTAGATCGTAATGATTAAAAAAGTTAATCACCAAATGCAAATATCAATTCTGTCTCGCAAACTAATTCTCCATCAACGGAAGCAATCCCTTTCCCTTTCCCAATATGTCCTTTTAATCGAGTAATTTCAACTTCGAGTTGTAGTTGATCACCTGGTCTTACTTGTTTTTTAAAACGGCATTTATCTATTCCTGCTAAAAGACCTAACCGTCCCTGGTTTCCTTCCTTCGTTAACATTACGACTGCACTTACTTGAGCTAATGCCTCCACAATTAAAACACCAGGCATAACAGGGTAATTAGGGAAATGTCCGTTAAAAAAATCCTCATTTGCTGTTACATTTTTTATACCTACTGCTCTTTTTCCTTCCTCTAATTCCACAATTCTGTCCACTAATAGAAATGGATAGCGATGCCTAATAATTTCCTTGATTTTTTGAGTTTCCAACAACATTACATCCTCCCTGCACTAATTTTTATAAGAATCAATTATTATTTTATCACTAAGTACTAATAGTTGGTAATAAATTTCAAGGTTTATTTACCTAATCTTCCACAATAATGTTATCTACTAATTTCTATACAGCTAGGTAAACGTACCTAAAAGTATCCATCGGTGAATGGTTTCGTCGTGTTTGCGTAACTGCAAAAAAAATAAAAGTACACCACTTATATCAGTGATGTACTAATTTCTAAACAATGTGCGACATTAAAGACTAGCCACTATTTTCATAATAAAAACATGCCACTTATCTTTAATTTTCCTTTTACTTAATCTTCTTTTGGAACACGGACCTGTGACTCAAATTTCCCCTTATGTGAGCCGTCACAAAATGGCTTATTGTTGCTCAAACCACAGCGGCACAATGAAAAGGATGGCTTTGTAGTATACACATTACCCTCGCCATCTAACAATTCTACCTCGCCTGTAATGCGCAGTGATCCATTATCATTTACTTTAATCTGAACTTTTGACATCCTCGACACCCCTTTTAAATAAATTGTTCGTAATAACTTGAGATTAACTTTAAATGGAAGAAAATGCAAATATTAATGATGAGAGCAAAATCGAAATCGTCACAAAAATCTTGTGATACAATCATCATATGCAAACTGAAAGGGGCTTTAAACATTGGAAATCATCATAACAGAGGCAGCAACAGCAAAAATCAAGGAGAAAACAGTTGGCCGTGATGGATATTTGAAGTTAAAATATGATATCGAAGGCTGCGGATGCGCGGTAGATGGTGTTTTCGCTTTATGGTTTATTTCCGAATTAGATGAAGACGACACGGCTATTGAAACAAATAATGGCCCTATCTATATGGAAAAATCAAAAATGGTATTTTTTGATGAAAATATGAAAATCGACTACTCCGATTCCATGCATGGCTTTCAGTTAAAAAGCCCGCAGCAAATCCTGAATGGGCATATGAGCTTGATCATAAAATAAAAAACAGACTAAAATACTGAACGGTTAATGAACAATAGAATAAAGTCATGTTTGTAAAGGATACCCTATATTGTGGGTATCCCTGTTTTTTATGGGCCTTTCTATTTAAGTTGGAGGAAATGAGCAGATGAATCATTTAAAAGAGAAATATAGCATAGAAAAATTTTCATTATCCAAAGTGAAATACCCAGAAATAAATTTTAATGATCATCCTGTATGTTTATCGGATGAAACATTTCGTGAAAGAAAAGAAAAACTCCTAAACGCTATGAATAAAAATGGAATTGATCTCGTTTTCATATATGCTGATCGAGAACACGGCTCCAATTTTGAGTATGTAACGGGCTTTGTTCCACGATTTGAAGAAGCTCTATTAGCTCTTGATTCTAGTGGGAAGTCAACCCTATTTCTTGGTAATGAAAATCTAAAGTTGGCCAAACATTCTCGTTTACAATCAAATGTTGTTCATGTACCTCACTTTTCCTTGCCTAATCAGCCGATGGAAAATAAAAAGAGTTTCAAAGACATCATTGGAGATGCTATTCAGTTTAATGGGAAATGTATAGGTGTTGTTGGATGGAAGGTATTCACAAGTAAATACGAAGAAGATCAACAATTGTTTGATGTTCCATATTTCATTGTTGATACATTACAAAAGTTGGCACAGGAGAATTCCGCTAGAGTAACGAATAGCAGTGAAATTTTTATAGGTGAAAACAGCGGAATTAGAACCATTAATAATGCCGATGAGATCAACTATTATGAGTTTGGTTCCAGTTTAGCATCAGATTGTGTATTAGAGGCATTAAACCATCTTGAAATCGGTAAAACCGAAACAGAATTGGCATCATTCCTCTCTAAATTTGGACAACCGCATAATGTCACGACAATCTGTGCTACCGGTGACCGCTTTACGAATGCTGTCATTTACCCAAGAAAAAAAGCAGTAACTCTTGGTGATAAATTTTCCATCACAACCGGTTATAAAGGTGGATTAGCAAGCAGGGCGGGGTATGTCGTATCAAAAACCGATGAACTTCCGAATAATGTTCAAGATTATTTGGAAATATTGGCGATTCCATACTATTCAGCTGTAGTGGCATGGTTAGAAAATCTGAAAATTGGAATGACAGGTGGACAATTATATAATGTAATCGAGCAAGTCTTGCCGAAAGAAAAATATAATTGGCATTTAAATCCGGGACATTTTGTATCAGATGAGGAATGGTTATCTTCTCCCATTTATTCTCAATCCAGCACGATTTTAAAAAGTGGAATGTTATTTCAAATTGATATTATTCCTTCTGTTCCAAATTATGGGGGAGCCAGTGCAGAGACTGGAATCGCTCTGGCTGATGATTCATTACGAAAGGAAATAGAAGCTAACTATCCGCAATTATGGAATAGGTTTATAAAGAGAAGAAATTATATCCAACAGGAACTACATATTCAACTGCATCCGGAGGTTCTCCCTTTGTCAGATACAGTAGGCTATTTTAGACCATATTTATTAAATAAGGAAGAGGCTTTATTATTTCATCCAAACTCCTAAAACAAACAATAAAATAGCCGATATGGGGGAAGACACCATATCGGCTATTCTCATCCTATGTGGAAGAGATCTTACCAGGCAAAGACACATCAATATATGTCTGTAAAAATTCATCCACGATCCGTTCGTAATCAGCACGGTTTTCATTGAAGGATTGGGCATGCCGCCCGTTTTCCGCGATATAGAGCATTTTAGGCCCTCTTTTTTGCTCAAAGAGCTCATGGGTCATAGTAGGCAAAATAAAGTCATCTTTACGGCTGTGGATAAATAATACGGGATGTTTAATGTTTTCAATCACGGATATTGGTGAAACATTTCGAATCGAGTACTTGTCACGAAGGCGGAGAATGGCATCACCAATCGGGAGCAACAGGCCAGGATGTAACTTAAAATCCTTTTTAATCAAATAGGCTAACTGCTGCTTAAAGTCAGAAAACGGACAATCAGCAATGTAAAAATCCGCTCCATCCTCAAGAAGACCGGCGTATAGAAGCATCGTTGCCGCTCCCATGGATTCCCCGTGAATGCCTAGAATCAGATCCGACCCTTTCTCCTTTTTTAGCCAATCGACGATCGCTTTTAAATCAAATTTTTCATAATGACCAAAGCTTGTCGTTTGCCCACCCGATTCTCCGTGTCGCCGATGATCGTAAATAAGGGCATTAAACCCGCGCTCCAGAAACAGGTTCATATATTTGACGGAATTGATTTTGGTCTCCGTTACCCCATGTGAAATGATCATATATCGATTGGTTTGATGAGGTTCTACAAGTAGAGCCTTAATCTTATAACCAAAAGGTGATGAGATTTCCACATCACGCTGAGGAAGTACTGAGAATTCTTCAGGGTTGTATCTGCCAGCTTCCTGTTCGCGCTGTAAAATAAAATCCTCATCCTTCTTTTTCATATACATGATTCGGTTAGTAAAATATAAGGCGAGAGCCAGCCAGAAAAATAACAGGATAAATAAGGTTCGAAATGCCTTTTTCACATGCGGCACCTCCTGGAAGGTTTTACAAATTATTTTACCATAAGAAAAGCCGCTTATCCTAATGAGCGGCTTGTTATCTTTAATGGTTATTGTTCAGAGTTTTGACGCTTTGTTGGGTGAATGGCCTTTTCAATCTCTTCTGATGCAATTACCCGTTTGTCGGTACCGGCTGTTTCTGCATAGTTTTTCCCTGCTTGGCTGTTCCCTTTATCTCGTTTTTGACTCATGAGCTAATCTCCCTTCAACGTTATATACCTAATAAGATGGATGTTTTGAGGCGGGATTATTCACGAATCGGAATTCCGGTTTGATAAAGGTTAAAGAAACCGCTTTCAATCTGTCTGGAAAGATGCGGGCGAACGGCATCAATAGCTGCCATTAACTTATTAAGATCAATTCCTGTAGCAACTCCCATTCGTTCCAGCATGTAGACTACATCTTCTGTTGCGGTATTTCCACTGGCTCCTGGTGCGAAAGGACAGCCTCCCAGTCCTCCGGCAGAAGTATCAAACCGATCAATGCCAGCTTGAAGGGATGCCAGTATATTGGCAAGACCAAGTTTTCTGGTGTCATGGAAATGTGCCGTCAACAGTGTTTGATTGAATTCAGCTTTTAGTTTTGAAAACAGAGAATACGCTTCGGTGGGTGCAGCCATTCCGATGGTGTCCGCAACACTTAATTCGTCAACGCCCGCAGTGACAAATTCGCGGCATAGGTTTAAGGTATCAGTCTCATCTATTTTCCCTTCATAAGGACAATAGAACGCAGTGGAGATGCAGGCGCGGACAAAGTATTTTTTTTCCTTGAGCTCTAGAATGAGGGGACGTAATTCATTAAGACTATCTAGGGTCGATTTATTAATGTTTTTTACATTAAAGCTGTTGCTGACTCCGACAAAAACGGCCACAGCTTTGCAATTGGTAGAATAAACCCTGTTGATTCCTTTGCGATTAGGGGCGAGCACTATGTTTCTAGTCTCATCATCAAGGCAATCAGCCACAATATCGGCAGCATCTCCCATTTGCGGTACCCACTTTGGAGACACAAACGAGGTCAATTCCATCTCTTTAATTCCTGCACGCTTAAGCTTGGAGATAAATTGTTTCTTGACCTCAGTCGGTACAAATTTTTTTTCATTTTGCAGCCCATCACGCGGCCCCACTTCAATAATTGTCACTTTTTTAGGTAAAGTAAACATCCGAAACCTCCCAATACAGTCATACCTTTATTGTAAAAGGAGTAAATTCAGATAATCAAGAATAAAGGTAATTTTTTGAAAAATAAGAGCGGTCGTGCAGGTTAATAAAGGACAAAACGTTTTAAAAAAATAAGAAAAGTGTCTTTCATGAAGCTGA
>NZ_JBALNY010000050.1:0-8834 GCF_036962145.1 Bacillus sp. JJ1764
GTTTGCTCATCTTCAGACTTAGCCTTGTTTTTTGAGGCTCTTACTTGTCCGAAGTTTATCTTTGCTCTAGCTCCAACAATTGCTTTTTCATGTCCAACCCGCCCCGGAAGCCGGTTAGTTTGCCATTTTTTCCAATTACCCGATGACATGGGACTGTGATTAAAACGGGGTTAGCTCCGATTGCTGCTCCGACTGCGCGGACTGCTGCTGGCTTTTGGATTCTCTCGGCAATATCCGAATAGGATCTTGTCTCCCCAAATGGTATCTCACAAAGCGCCTTCCAAACCGCAACCTGAAACGGGGTGCCTCGAAACTCCAATGGCATCGTAAAGCTTGTTCGCTCCCCTTTTAAGTATTCAATCAGTTCTGCCACATAAGGCTGCATTTTTTCATCTTCCTGGACAAGAGGCTGTTCCGGAAATTGCTTTTCCGCCCATGCGGCTAGTTCCTCAAAAGTTCTATCTTGCGGGCTAATGAAGCACAATCCTTTTTCCGTGGCAGCCATATACAATTTCCAATGATCATATATTAATAAAGTCCAATAAATTGCTGAATTTCTGTTCTCCAACTCCATCACCTCTCTACAAAATATTATACCTTGACCCCAATCAAACGTTTAATTAAAAACGAGGAGAATGCTTAAAAATTCCTATTTTTCCTAAATCAATCATAAAAAAATTGTCGTTTAATCAAACGTTTAATTAAATCGTGCAAGCCTATTTTTAATAAAGACTTTTTCCCGGGAAATGTTGAAAAAGAATGTCGATTATTTCCCCTACAAAAAACGCAGTAAATAACGGAGATGATAACTAGCTAAACCTTTTATTTTACTTATTGTAACAACACATCAATAAAAAGATGCTTAAGTAATTTTATCTAAAACGGAAAAATAATTGGGTGAAAATGTTAAAATATTCAAAGGAAATATCTATTCGAAAGGAAGGGAAAATGAATAAAATTCTCTCAAAATATATGACTAATTTTACTTCACTCAGTGAAGAAGAGCAGCTGGCCATTACAGACGGTTTACAAATTGTTGAATATAAAAAGGGAAAATACCTTCTTAAACAAGGAGAACGATCCGATATTAAATGCTATTTTGTTTTAAAGGGGTGTGTCAGGCAGTTTTTTATCGATGAAAACGGTAAGGAGGTAACATCAAAATTTTTTACTGAAGAACAAGCTATTCCAATCATCAACGAACAGAACGGAAATGATGTATCAAAGTATTCATTAGTATGCCTAGAGGATTGCCTATTAGTTGTTGGCGATGTGGATTCTGAAAAAGCAATGTTTAACCAGTACCCACAACTGGAAACTATGATTCGCAAAATGATAGAAATTAACTTAAGTGAAATACAAGAACAGTTCGGGGAATATATTCATTCTTCTCCTGAGGAACGATACGAATCCATTTTAAGAAAACAACCTCAGTTGGTTGACCGTGTACCACAGCATCAATTGGCGAGTTATCTCGGAATCACTCCTGAGTCATTAAGTCGAATTAAAAAGCGAATAAAGAAATAACAAAATAAAGATCATCTACATTTCGCAATCATCCCTCCATTAAGCAGCATCCAACCATCATGACCACAAAATTCTTAAAAATTAACTTAAGTCAATGAAAGGTTTTAAGACCCTTGTTACGATTAAATAAAAATCAACAAGGGGATTTTTGATTTTTATTGGGAAATTGGAGGGAGTATGTATGAGAGCAATAGTTTGTGAAAAGTATGGTTCAGCCGATGTTCTTGAATTAAAAGAAATAAAAAAACCCATCCCCACCGAGAATCAAGTATTGGTAAGGGTTTATGCAGCATCCTTGAACTATGGTAACTTGGTTCTTTTGCAAGGCAAACCCTTCCTGGCTCGCTTCGCTTTTGGACTAACAAAACCAAAATACTCCATACCTGGAGGTGACATAGCTGGCATGGTTGAAGCAGTTGGTCAAAACGTTAAACTATTTAAAGCGGGTGATGAAGTATTTGGAGACCTCTCTGGTTATGGCTGGGGCGGTTTTGCTGAATATGTAACTGTCCCCGAAGACGCTTTATCCTTAAAGCCGACCAACATAACCTTCGAGGAAGCTGCTGCGGCGCCTATGGCAGGGGTAACTGCCTTACAAGGGCTACGGGATAAAGGTAAGCTTACATCAGGACAAAAGGTATTGATTAATGGTGCATCTGGCGGTGTCGGTACTTTTGCTGTGCAAATTGCTAAATCACTTGGGGCAGAGGTAACTGGTGTATGTAGTACAAGAAATGTAGAGATATTGCGTTCAATAGGAGCCGATCATATCATTGATTATAAAAAAGAGGATTTCACCCAAGATGAGAAGTGTTACGACTTAATCCTTGGAGTGAATGGTTCTCATTCTATTTCAGCGTATAAACGTGTCCTAAAACCACATGGCCGTTTTGTTCACGTTGGAGGTTCCGAATCCCAATTATTTCAGGCATTGTTTCTTGGACCTTTTATATCAATGACAGGAAGCAAGAAAATAAGTAATCTGTTACAAAGAGCAAACCAAAAAGACCTAAATGATATAAAAGAATTGCTTGAGACGGGTCAAGTAAAACCCATCATTGATCAACGTTTTAGGTTAAGTGAAATCACGGAAGCATTCAACTATTTTCAAGAAGGCCACGCTCAAGGCAAAGTAGTCATTACGGTATAATTTAAAAGCCTTAATCATGCTTATGTAATTGGCATTGGTCAATATAAAAAAGCAATGCGAATTTCATATGCATTGCTTTTTTATGGTTTTTATCATGGTTATCTTATCGTTTCTGCAACTCCTGCTGCAGTAATTGGTTGACCATTTGCGGATTGGCCTGTCCTTTTGTCAGCTTCATTATCTGACCAACAAGGAATCCAGTTGCTTTTGCTTTTCCACCTTTGAAATCCTCAATCGATTTAGGATTGTTATCAAGAACCTCGGTGATGATTTTTAGAAGTGCTCCTTCATCAGAAATTTGTACAAGACCTTTTTCTTTTACAATTTTCTCAGCATCTCCACCGTTTTCAATGAGTTCTTTAAAAACAGTCTTAGCAATCTTTGAAGATATCGTGCCATTTTCAATCAGCTTAATCATGCCTGCTAAGCCTTCCGGAGTTAGTGGCACATCATGTAGTTCTTTTCCTTCGGCATTTAAATATCCGGAGACTTCACCCATAATCCAGTTGGAGGCCATTTTCGCATCTGCACCGGCATGAACCGTAGCTTCAAAGAAATCAGCTGTTTCTTTGATAACCGTTAATACCTTGGCATCATAAACTGGCAGACCAAGCTCCTCCACATACCGTTTTTGCCGCTCATCTGGAAGTTCTGGAATTTCTGCACGAATCCGCGCCTTCCAATCTTCATCAATATAAAGATCGAGTAGGTCCGGTTCTGGGAAGTAGCGGTAATCATCTGAACCTTCTTTTACACGCATCAGAATGGTCGAACCTGTGGCTTCATCAAACCGACGTGTTTCCTGGTCAATTTTTCCTCCGCCTGAAACAACTTCACGCTGACGCTTTTCTTCATATTCCAGTCCTTTGCGGACAAAGTTGAAAGAGTTCAGGTTTTTCAATTCTGTTTTCGTCCCAAATTCCTCTTGCCCTACAGGACGAATGGAGATATTGGCGTCACAGCGAAGTGAACCTTCTTCCATTTTACAATCAGACACACCCGTATATTGAATAATCGACTTCAATTTTTCCAAATAAGCATAAGCTTCATCCGGGGTACGGATATCTGGCTCAGATACTATTTCAATCAATGGTGTTCCTTGGCGGTTAATATCCACTAAAGAATAACCCTTTTCATGGTTTAGCTTACCGGCATCTTCTTCAAGATGAATTCTGGTTATGCCGATCTTTTTCGTGTATCCATTAACCTCAATTTCAATCCAGCCGTGCTCACCGATTGGTTGATCGAATTGTGAAATCTGATAAGCTTTTGGATTATCCGGGTAAAAATAATTCTTCCGGTCAAACTTCGTGTTTGTGGCAACTTGACAATTCAGTGCCATGGCCGCTTTCATGCCGTAGTCGACTACCTTTTTATTCAAAACTGGCAATACTCCGGGATAACCAAGGTCGATTACACTTGTATTAGTATTCGGTTCCGCTCCAAAATGGTTTGGGCTGGCCGAGAAAATCTTTGATTCCGTTTTTAATTCTACGTGAACTTCAAGTCCAATTACTGTTTCGAATTCCATGAATGGTCACCTCCTACAATTCCGGCTTTTGTTTATGATAATCTGTTGCTTGTTCGAATGCATGAGCCACGCGATAGACGGTTGCTTCATCAAAGTGCTTGCCGATAATTTGCAACCCTAGTGGCAATCCGGCTTCAAAGCCGCATGGTACAGAGATTCCCGGAACCCCAGCAAGGTTCACCGGAATGGTTAAAATATCATTCACGTACATCGTCAATGGGTCGTCAATGTTTTCACCAATTTTAAAGGCAGGTGTTGGTGTTGTCGGTCCAATAATGACATCATATTTTTCAAAGACATTCTCAAAGTCTTGTTTAATCAGTGTGCGAACCTTTTGTGCCTTTTTATAGTAAGCATCATAATAACCAGAGCTTAATGCAAAGGTTCCAAGCATAATCCGGCGTTTCACCTCATCGCCAAAGCCTTCTGCTCTTGTCTTTTTATAAAGATCTAATAAGTTTTCAGCATTTGGTGTACGGTAGCCGTAACGGACTCCATCAAAACGGGCAAGGTTTGCCGATGCTTCTGATGATGACAATAAATAATAAGCGGCAAGTGCATATTTGGAATGTGGAAGAGAAACTTCTTCCCACTTAGCACCAAGGCCCTCAAGCACTTTTAGCGCAGCTAATACGGACTGACGAACGGATTCCTTTACCCCTTCGCCCAGGTATTCTTTAGGTACAGCAATTTTTAACCCTTTTACATCGCCCGTTAAGGCCCCTGCAAAATTCGGAACATCCACATTTGCAGATGTTGAATCCATTGGGTCAAGTCCTGAAATAGCTTGTAAAAGAAACGCATTGTCTTCGACTGTTCTGGTAATTGGCCCGATTTGATCCAAGGAAGAGGCAAATGCGACTAACCCAAAACGGGAAACACGGCCATAGGTGGGTTTCATCCCTACAACACCGCAAAAAGCAGCTGGTTGGCGAATGGAACCACCAGTATCAGATCCAAGTGAAAATAGCACTTCACCTGCAGCTACAGATGCAGCGGAACCACCTGAAGAACCACCCGGAACCCGGTCAAGATTCCAAGGGTTACGTGTTTTTTTGAATCCGGAATTTTCATTGGAGGAGCCCATGGCGAACTCGTCCATGTTTAATTTTCCGATTGTGACAGTTTCGGCCTGTTGCAGTTTCTGAACTACAGTAGCATCATAAATAGGGTCAAAGTTTTCGAGGATCTTGCTGGCACAAGTGGTTCGCAAGCCTTTAGTGACAATATTATCTTTTACCCCAATCGGCATTCCAAACAGTAAGCCTTTTGCGGAATCTGATTGCAGTTTTTCATCCATGATTTCTGCTGTTTGTCTTGCTTGCTCTTCGTTTAATGTCAGAAAAGCTTGGACCTTGTCTTCAACTTGAGCAATACGTTTATACGATTCATCCACTAAATCTGATACTTTTAGTTCTTTCTTATGTAAAAGTTCATGGAGATCGGATACTTTATGATCAAATAAACTCACCTTACTAATCCTCCTCTTACTCCCCTAAAATGGCCGGAACCTTAAATTGGCCGTCCTTATGCTCTGGTGCATTTTTTAAAACTTCCTCGCGTGGCAATCCCTGCTGCGGAATATCCTCACGCAATACATTTTTCATATCCAGTACATGGTATGTTGGCGCCACATGATCTGTATCAAGCTCATTTAATTGCTCCGCAAATGTGATAATGGCATCCAGCTGCTTTGTGAATTTTTCAGTTTCTTCATCGGTGATGGCTAATCGCGCCAAATTAGCGACGTGTTTAACCTGTTCCGTTGTAATTCGTGACATGTCCAAGACCTCCGTTCGTCGAATATTCATAATAATGATAATATCAAACTTTTCCGCTTCACCGCAATGATTACCATTACAGTATAGACAATTATCCATAGTTTACATGCAGTTTTTTACCTGACAGTTTTAATTATCTTCCTTTATAATGTCTGTGAGACATATTTAGGAGAGAAATTAATCATGAGAAAACACAGACGAAAGAAACGTAATATGGTTTTCGTACTGTTTTTGACCTTTTGTGCATTAGCAATGTTTCAACATTATTTTCAACTGCAAAAGCCTGCTCCCCTTGAAAAAATGGACCCATTTGCGGGTGTAAAAAAATATAGAACTCTGTTATATGATGAATTAGCCAAATATAATCTGCAAGAGCACACCGACGTTCTAATAGCCGTGATGCAGCAGGAAAGTCACGGACAAGGTGGAGACCCCATGCAAGCTTCCGAATCAGTCGGCCTTGCGCGGAACTCCATTCAAGATCCGAAGCAAAGTATTGAAGCTGGGGTAAAGCATTTTCAGCAAGTTCTTTCATACGGCAATTCGAAAAAAGTAGATTTCCCTACGATTATTCAGGCCTACAACATGGGCAGAGGCTATATTGATTTTGTAGCACAACATGGCGGAAGACACAGCGAAGAACTGGCGAAGCAATATTCTCTTTTAAGAGCCCAAGAAAACCCAACCCTATATAATTGCGGAGGTGATAAGAAAAACTTCCGCTATCCTTATTGTTATGGTGATTTTACCTATAGCACGAAGGTCAGCCACAATCTACAATTATTATCTGACAGCATCCCTGTGAATGGGGATGGCAATCAAACTGGTGGATCATTTTAGTGAAACTGCCGGTTTCTTTTTTGAAAATGGATAAAAAGATTTGTAATTTTATAAGGTAAGTATCCTAATATTCCTCCAACAGTGTTTAAGATTAAATCGTCTACATCAAAACTGCCAAACTCAAAGATTAACTGCAGCATTTCATATGTCAAACTTAAGCAAAAAGTAGCAACGGCCACTGCACTAAGCTTTTGGAAGTTTTTCGAAAGGAAAGGTAAAATAAAGCCAAATGGCACAAAACCAATGACATTCCCTATTAAATTTTCCATTCGAATCGATACATTGACATCTGCCAGATAGAGATAAAAATAAATGGTTTTGAAAGGCACAAAATTATTGGACCGCCAGTGGTATTCATTGTATGTAAAGTTAAAATGATGAATAATCTCGGAAAGTGGGATATATTTAAACAAGATTAACTTGGTCAGAATAGCAAGATACATACAAAGAATTAAAAACATACTCCATTTTCTCATTCAGTCACTGCTCCATTTTTTACATATCAATGTAAAGATACCATACTTTTGAGTTTAAAGGGGGATTTTATCGTGACAGAACATGTATTTCATTTAAAGGCAAACTGGCCAGGGTTGCGAAATGATGTTGGTGACATAAAAGTGGGAAATTTACAGACACAAGTTTCGATCCCGCTAGAAATGGATGGTCCGGGTGTGGGAACGAACCCGGATGAAATGCTGCTAGGTGCTGCTGCAACCTGCTATATAATTACGTTGGCGGCGATGATGGAGCGAAGCGGGCTTGAAAAAGAAACCCTCACGATGGAATCGGAAGGGATTGTCGAAGTTACAAAAGGGGTTATTACTTATAAAAAGATCATTCATCGACCGCGTGTTGTGTTGCGGTCTGGGGCATCTGATAAGGATCGGGAATTGGCGCTTCGGCTTGCGAAGAAGGCAGAAACCTCATGTATGATCAGCCGGGCCGTAAAGGGAAATGTGGAAATTGACCTTGAGGCCACAGTGGAAGTAGCTGTAGGTTAGTGTGGATTAACTTTTATGAGGTGTACTTTATAACGACCTTTGGGTTAAGATCTTTTGCCTGCACGGTTGTTATGAGCATTTTTATAACGACCTTTGGATCAATTCTTCACAGCGGTCGGCTTTATGATTCTTTCATAACGACCTTTACTTCGATTTTTTAACCAGGGCGGGCTTTATGAACACTTCATAACGACGATTTCCCACAATATTCCCCCGCGAACCTGGGTTCCAAATGAACCCCATAACAAAAGCCCATAGATTCTTGAATCACTATGGGCTTACTGCTATTTTTTTCTTTTAAAAAGCTTATGAAACCATCCTTGACTCTTATTAGCTTCCGGAATAGTGATCGGGGTATTTGTGATATAAATATCCTCTTTGTCAATGGCATGGTCCATGGCTAGCACTAATCCGATGTCAGTGTCGTGTTCTTTATTCGTGACAATAGTATGGCTGATTTTCCGTTTAGAGGCTAATTTTATATACTTCGAGTATTGTTCATACCCCATATTTCCGTTTAAAAACAAATGGGCTTCAGGGTACTCTTTCATCAATTGTTCAACTTGAGGATATACCTTTGATTCTGCCACCTGATTTTTTGTAAGGGCGACGATAATTCGCTCTCGTAGGGATCCTAAGTATTTCCGGCGCTCTTCCGGTTTGGTTTCAAGTGGGCCGGATATACCTTGCTGCAGGATCTCATCAACAGTTTGCTTGTTCAAAAGAAATCAACTCCATTAACCAGAACTACTTATTACCTATGATAGTACATGAAGATTGGTTCCTTTCCAAATTTTTAGTGCATTCTATTGATGACACTTTTGGAAAAATGTTTATGGTTCAGGCTTCAAGGGGGGCCAATTAGCAACCGTTTGAGGCATTATTCCTTTGGTACTGTCGTCAAGATGCTTTATTGATGACCTCTTTTTGAGGATTCTCTTCCTCTTCGTCGCCAAGGTGCCCTATTGGCGACCTCTTTTGGAAGTTTCCCTTGCCCATCGTCG